>JABFXD010000252.1 GCA_013361925.1 Streptomyces sp.
GCCTGCGCGCTGTTCGAGCCGGAGTTCTTCGACCAGTCGGAGGACGACGGCCTGGTGGTGCAGCGCGTGCGGGAGGCGGGCCCGGAGGCGCTGCCGGCGCTGCGCACGGCCGCGTCCCGCTGTCCCGCCCGCGCCATCGTGCTGGTGCCGTCCGACGGACAGGGAAGTGCCGGGTGGGATCCCTCTGACTGAGCGGTCCCGCGGGGCGCCCGTTGCAACCCTGGTGTGACCGGGCGCCCCGTAGAACTTCTGGTATGCCGAATAACCATCAGAAGCGCGTGACCGGGCCCCTCCTGGCGGTGCTGTCCGTGGCGACAGCGGGAGTACTTCTCGCCGGCTGTTCGTCGGGCGACAAGGACGCGAACGTGACCAGCGAGGGCGGCGTGAACTCCTCCGCCAGTGCGGGCGGCTCCGACAGTGCGGGCGTGGCCTACGCGAAGTGCATGCGGGAGCACGGTGTCTCGGAGTTCCCCGACCCGGAGAAGGACAGCGGGGGCGGCGTGAAGCTCGTCATCCCGCAGGGCGTCGACCAGAACTCGCCGACCTTCAAGTCGGCCCAGTCCGCCTGCCAGAGCCTGCTGTACCAGGGCGACACCGGTGACGCCGCCGGCAGCCGCGCCTTCGACGCGACGAAGGTCGCGGCCTGGGCGAAGTGCATCCGCGAGAACGGTGTGCCGGGCTTCTCGGACCCCCAGGTGAACGGGAACACGATCGTCATCGACGCCAACGCGGCCGGCCTGTCCGGGCGTGACGATCCCAAGTTCTCCAAGGCCGCGGAGGCCTGCTACAGCATCCGGCCCGGCGGCACGCTCGCCTTCATGGGAGGGCCGCAGCAGTGACCAGTCAGGAGGAGGGGACCGTCGCGCGGACGGTCTCCCACGAAGCGCCGGACCTCGCGGAAGCGCCGGGCGTCGAGGGCGGGGAACTGGAGCTGCGGCCCGATGCCGTCCCCTCCCCCTCCTTCGACGGGAGCGGCGCCGCCGTGGACCCGGAGCCGGTGGACCGGCGCCGCCGGCGCCGCGGGATGCGCGTCGTCCTGGTCACCGCGTGTGTGGTGGTGGTCGCCGCGGTCGCGGCCGGTGCCGCCCTCGGGGTGTTCGGCGGCGGGGACGACGACCCCGAGGCGAAGGCGCCGTCCGGGCCGCCCGCCACGACCCAGGTCAAGCGGACGACGCTGACCAGCTCGCAGGCCCTGGACGGCCAGCTCGGGTACGGCGACACGGTGGCCGTGCAGGCCCCGGCCGGGTCCGGCTCGGCGCAGTCCGGGCAGGCGCAGGGCGGTGGCGGGGCGGGCGCCGGGATCGTCACCTGGATGCCCTCCGACGGCGACACCGTCACCCGCGGCAAGCCGGTCTACAAGGTCAACCAGCAGTCGGTGCCGCTCCTCTACGGCTCGGTGCCGCTGTACCGGACGCTGAAGCCGGGTGTCAGCGGCAGCGACGTCAAGATGCTGGAGAAGAACCTGAAGGCGCTCGGCTACGACGGCTTCACGGTGGACGACGACTACACCTCGGACACGGCCGCCGCCGTCGAGGAGTGGCAGGACGACCTGGGCCGTACCGAGACCGGGCAGGTGACGGCCGGCGACGCGGTGGTGGCGTCCGGCGCGCGGCGGGTCGCCAAGGCGGAGCTCGCCGTCGGCGACAGCCTCACCGGTGACGTGCTCACCTGGACGGGCACCGACCGGGTCATCTCCGTCGACCTTCCGGTGCAGTACGCGGACCTGGCGAAGAAGGGCGGGAAGTCGACCGTCACGCTGCCGGACAACACCACGGTGACCGCCGTGGTGACGGAGATCGGCACGCCGACGTCGTCCGGTGACTCCGCGGGCGGGGGACAGGACCAGCAGGACTCCTCGGGCTCGGGCTCCTCGAACGCCACCGTCCCGGTGGAGCTGAAGGTCCAGGACGCCAAGAAGCTCGGCGCCTACCAGGCCGCCTCCGTCAGCGTCGAGTTCGCGGCCGAGACCCGCGCCAACGTGCTGGCGGTGCCGATCAGCGCCCTGTTCGCGCTGCCGGGCGGCGGTTACGCGGTCGAGGTGGTGACCGGGTCGACGTCGGAGTACCGCAAGGTGCAGCTCGGCACGTTCGGCAACGGCATGGTCGAGGTCTCCGGCAGCGGCATCACCGAGGGCACGGTCGTGGGGGTCCCGAAGTGACCGTCACCGCCCACCCGGTGATCGAGCTGGCCGGGGTCGGCAAGTCGTACGGGGACGTGGCCGCGCTGGTCGAGGCGGACCTGGTGGTCCACCGCGGCGAGATGCTCGCGGTCGTCGGCCCGTCGGGCTCGGGCAAGTCCACCATGCTCAACATCATGGGCACCCTGGACCGGCCCACCTCGGGGACGGTGGCGATCGCCGGGCACCCGGTGGACTCCCTCAACGACCGTGAGCTGTCGGCGCTGCGGGCCGGCACCATCGGCTTCGTCTTCCAGCAGTTCCATCTCGCCGCCGGGGTGCCCGCGCTGGACAGCGTGGCGGACGGTCTGCTCTACAGCGGACGGCCGCGCCGTGAGCGGCGCCGGCTCGCCGAGGTGGCGCTGCGCAGGGTGGGACTGGGGCACCGGCTCGACCACGAGCCGCAGCAGCTGTCCGGCGGTGAGAAGCAGCGGGTGGCGATCGCCCGCGCGGTGGTCGGCGATCCGCCGCTGCTGCTGGCCGACGAGCCGACCGGCGCGCTGGACTCCCGCTCGGGCACGGTGGTGATGGAGCTGCTCCACGAGCTGCACGAGGCCGGCACGACGGTCGTCGTCATCACCCACGACCGGGACATCGCGGCATCCCTGCCGCGCGAGGTCAGGGTGCGGGACGGCCGGATCGAGCACGACTCGGGATCACCGGGGCCCCGGGCCCTGGCGCACACGGGGGTGGAGCGATGAGTACGGCGTATTCGGCGCTGCCGGCCGAACGGCAGCGGCCCTGGGCCGATCTGCCCCCGCCGCCGCGCCCCCGGGCGGCCCGGCTGAGCCTGTCGGACGTGGCCCGGGTGGGCGGCTGGGGTCTGCGGTCGCGGCCCATGCGGGTCTTCCTGTCCGCCCTCGGTATCGCGATCGGGATCGCCGCGATGATCGGCGTGGTGGGTATCTCCACCTCGTCGACCAACGATCTGAACAAGCAGCTGGCGGCCCTCGGCACCAATCTGCTCACCGTCGCCCCGGGCACCACCATGACCGGCGACAACGCCCATCTGTCGGACGACGCCGTCGCCATGATCACGAACCGGCCCGAGGTGATCTCGGCGTCCGCGACGGGCACCACGGACGCGAAGCTCTACCGCAACGACCGGGTCCCGGCGGTGGAGTCGGGCGGTCTGACGGTCAGCGCGGCCCGCACCGACCTGCTGCGTTCCATCGGCGGGAAGATCGTCGACGGCCGCTGGCTCAACGAGGCCAACAGCCGCTACCCGGCCGTGGTGCTGGGCGCGGAGACCGCGCGGAGCCTCGGCGTCCACCGGGCCGGGACGGATGTCCAGGTGTGGCTCGGCAACCGCTGGTTCACCGTGGTGGGGCTGCTGGCCCCCAACGAACTGCTGCCCGCCCTTGACACCCAGGCCTTCGTGGGCTGGACGGTGGCGGAGAAGGAACTGTCCTTCGACGGCTACCCGACGACGGTCTACACGCGGGCCAAGGACGAGGACGTCGAGAAGGTGCACAGCGTGCTGGGCCCGACGGTCTCCCCGGAGGACCCCAACGAGGTCAACGTCTCCCGCCCCTCCGACGCGCTGGCCGCCAAGCACGCCGCGGACAAGTCGCTGAGCGGGCTGCTCCTGGGTCTCGGCGGGGTCGCGCTGCTGGTCGGCGGCGTCGGGGTGGCCAACACGATGGTCATCTCGGTGCTGGAACGCCGCTCCGAGATCGGACTGCGCCGCTCGCTCGGTGCCACCCGGGGCCAGATCAGGATCCAGTTCCTCGCCGAGGCGCTGCTGCTGTCCGGGCTCGGTGGGGTGGGCGGGGTGCTGCTGGGCATCGGGGTGACCGACGGCTACGCCGCCTACCAGGGCTGGGCCGCCCTGGTGCCGCTGTGGGCGATGGCCGGCGGACTCGCCGCCACCCTCGCCATCGGCGGGCTGGCCGGCTTCTACCCCGCGGTCCGAGCGGCCCGGCTCCCTCCGACGGAGGCCCTCGCGACCAACTAGCCGCCCTGGACGGTGGCTTGACATTCCGGACCGCGGCGCCTTCGTCGCCATCCCCCGCCGGCGGGGGCGCCGCACCCCGGTCGTCCGGTGTCCAACTGCCCGGGTCGGCCGGTTGGACGACCCTGTCGCGCCGGACGTGCGCAGGTCAGACTGTGGTCCGGCTCCGCCCCGCCCTCCACGAAAAGTGAATATCTATTGCCGCGGATTGTTCCCGGAATTGGTGAACCTTGTTCGGCCCAATGCGTCGGGCTAAGGTTTTCCTATCCATCGGGGAATTAATTCGATCCGCGGGAGTGACTATGGCGAACCCGTTCGATGATGAAGACGGGACCTTTCTGGTGCTCGTGAACAGGGAGAATCAGCACTCGTTGTGGCCTGCATTCGCTGAAATTCCGAACGGCTGGCGGCTCGTTTTCGGAGAGGCCTCGCGCAAGGAATGCCTCGCCTATGTGGAGGAGAGCTGGACGGATCTCCGTCCGCAGAGCCTCATCGACGCGATGAAGGAGACCGAGGCGGCCCGCTAGTGGCCCGCCCGACCGCAGCGACGCTACCCAGGGAGTACCTGTGGCCATGATGGGCGGACCCGTCATGATCCGGTCCGACGGACCGGATTCCTCGAACAACACCCAGCGGGCGAAGCCCGGAACGACGAAGAGAATCATCCCGTACACCCGCGGACACCGCCGCTCCATCGGCTTTCTCGTGGTCTGCACCACGCTGAACGCCCTGTGCGCGGTGGCCCCGCCCCTGCTCCTGAAGTACCTGATCGACGACGGCATCATGGCCGGCGACAACCGGACCGTGGCCTGGCTCGCGGGCGCGGCCGCCGCGGTCTCCGTACTGGCCGCGCTGGTGGGCTTCGGGGAGAGCTGGTTCTCCGCCAAGGTCAGTGAGGGCCTGGTCTACGACCTGCGGGTGCAGGTCTTCGACCATGTGCAGCGCCAGTCGCTCGCCTTCTTCACCCGCGCCCAGACCGGCGCGCTGGTGAGCCGGCTGAACACCGATGTGATCGGTGCCCAGCAGGCGGTCACCCAGATGCTCTCCACGGTGGTCTCCGCCGCGCTGACCGTCCTGTTCGTGCTCGGCACGATGTTCTACCTGTCCTGGACGATCACCCTGATCTCCCTGGTACTGGTCCCGTTCTTCATCCTCCCCGGCCGGCTCGTGGGCCGCCGGCTCCAGGGCCTGGCCCGGCGGCACATGCAGGTCAACGCCGAGATGGGCTCGCTCATGCACGAGCGGTTCAACGTGGCCGGCGCGCTCCTCGCCAAGCTCTACAGCCGCCCGGACCGGGAGACCGCCGGCTATGCGCGGCTCGCCGCCCGCGGCCGGGACATCGGGGTGCGCAACTCGGTCTCGATGAAGCTGCTCTTCCTGTCGAGCATGTTCATCGGCTCGATCGCCACCGCCGTGGTCTACGGCGTCGGCGGGACGCTCTCCGTGAACGGCGTCTTCGAGGTCGGCACCCTGGTCGCCCTCGCCACGCTGCTCACGCGGCTGATGGCACCGGTGGGCCAGCTCTCCAACGCCCAGGCCGACGCGATGACGGCGCTGGTCAGCTTCGACCGGCTCTTCGAGATCCTCGATCTGAAGCCGCTGGTCACCGAGAAGCCCGACGCGGTGGCGCTGCCGCCCGCCGCGACCCGCGACACGGCCCCCGGCGTCGAGTTCCGCGGGGTGTCGTTCCGGCACCCGAGGCCCGCCGACGTCTCACTGGCCTCGCTGGAGGACTTCGCCACGCCGACGCCCGAACGCGAGGGGGACAGCTGGGCGCTGCGCGACCTCAGCTTCACCGTGCCGGCCGGCAAGCTCACCGCGCTGGTCGGCCCGTCCGGGGCGGGCAAGACCACCGTCACCCATCTGGTGCCGCGGCTGTACGACCCGGAGGAGGGCACCGTCCTCATCGACGGCCGCGATGTGCGCGACCTGACGCTCCAGTCGCTGAGCGACACGGTCGGCATGGTCACCCAGGACGGTCATCTGCTGCACACCACCATCCGGGAGAACCTGCTCTACGCCCGCCCGGACGCCACCGAGGAGGAACTGGTCGCGGCCTGCCGGGCCGCCCAGATCTGGCGGCTCGTCGCCTCCCTGCCCGACGGCCTGGACACCATGGTCGGTGACCGCGGCTACCGGCTCTCCGGAGGTGAGAAGCAGCGCATCGCCATGGCCAGGCTGCTGCTCAAGGCCCCGCCGGTGGTGGTGCTCGACGAGGCGACCGCGCACCTGGACTCCGAGTCCGAGGCCGCCCTGCAACTGGCCCTCAAGACCGCGCTGGCGGGCCGCACCTCACTGGTCATCGCGCATCGGCTGTCCACCATCCGGGACGCGGACCAGATCATCGTCCTGGACCAGGGGCGGATCGCGGAGCGCGGCACCCATGACGAACTGCTCGCGCTCGGCGGGCTCTACGCCGAGCTGTACCGCACGCAGTTCGCCGCACCGGCCCTCGTCGACGACGAGCCGGCCGAGGTCGAGGAGATGCCGCAGCAGCGGGTTCCGGAGCCGGTGGGCCACGGCCACGGGGGGCCGGTGTTCTTCGGTCCCGGTGGCCCCGAAGGGCCTGGTGGGCCCGGTGGGCCGGGGATGCCGGGACCCGGCCCGGGTCCCGGACCGCGGCCGATGGTCTTCGGTCCCGGCCCCCAGGGGCCCGGCGGTCCGGGGGGTCCCCGACCCCAGTGAGTACGGCCCGCTCCACATGAGTACGGCCCGCGACACCGGTGCCCGCGACGCTCCCACGGCGTCGCGGGCACCTCTTTGTCCAGCGCGTTCGTGCCGCTCGTGTCCACACCCCCTAGAGGTAGGGGGGAGGACGGCTCGAACCGCAGGGGTTTCGCCCAGGATGTCGGACTGTTAATTTCGGTCACATCTGAAGCATGCAAATGTCGACCTTGTGAAATCGCTCCCCCCACATTCTGGCCACCGGCGATGGATTTTCGGCAGAAAGCGTGTTCGGACGAGAAATTCTTCTTCGTGGACGGCAACCGCCTTTCGCAGCAGCGTGGGGATGTAAGGAGCTGGGGTGGAGTCCGAGGGAGCAATAAGTCAGCAGCCCGTCGTGGAGGTCGAGATCGGCTCGTTGAGCCTGTCCGGATCGCCGCGGTTGGCGGGGGAGAGAACGGAGCACATTCAGGTACTCGCGGCAGCGCAGAACCCGCTGCCGCCGATCACGGTCCACCGGCCGACGATGCGGGTCATCGACGGCTACCACCGGCTGAAGGCCGCCCGGCTGCGTGGCGAGAACACGATCGCCGCCCGGTTCTTCGACGGGGACGAGGCCGCGGCCTTCGTCCTCGCGGTCCAACTCAATGTCCACCACGGCCTGCCGCTGGCGCTGGCCGACCGCAAGCGCGCCGCCGAGCGCATCGTCGTCTCCCATCCGCAGTGGTCGGACCGCAGGGTCGCCTCGGTCACCGGGATCGCCCCCGGGACCGTCGGTGAGATCCGCAGGCGGGTCGTCCAACTGCCGGGCCCGGAGGGACGACGGCTCGGCCAGGACGGCAGACTGCGGCCGGTCGACGGCAGTACCGGCCGCATCCTGGCCGGTGAACTGCTCACGGAGAACCCGGAGCTGTCGCTGCGTCAGGTCGCACGGGCGGCCGGGATATCCCCGGAGACCGCCAGGGACGTCCGCAACCGGCTGCGCAACGGCGAGGACCCGCTGCCCCGGCAGCGCCGGCGCAAGCAGGCGGAGGCCGAGCCCGGGGAGCCGCCCGGGCGCGGGGAGTTCGGGGCGCTGCGACTCGCCCGGCCCGCTCCCCGTACCCGTCCGGACATGGCGTCGGCGCCCGACCGCGCCGTGCTGATCAAGCGGCTGAAGGCCGACCCGGCCCTGCGTTTCACCGAGACCGGCCGCAATCTGCTGCGCCTCCTCGTTCTGCACTCGCTGCGCAAGGAGGAGTGGGAGGCGATCGTCAGCAACGTCCCGCCGCACTGCAGCGACATCGTGGCCGATCTCGCCCGGCAGTTCGCCGACCTCTGGTCGGATTTCGCCGAGCGGGTCAGGGACGACGTCGCACAGATCGGCTGAGAACGGACTCCGGAATGTCGACCGTCGCGAGAGTTGCCGCTTTCGCGACGGTTTTCCGGATTGACGCAGCCGGTGAGATGGCGTAGATAGTTCGCCCGTTATTCACCGGCGGATTCTGTGTCTTGCCTTTGATTTTCCCGTGGATTATCGGCCGATCGCTGTCCGAAAATCGCCCCCATTACCTCTGCCGGGTGGCTGAAATCCTGCCGTGCTGGCGCTAATGAGCCGGTATCCTGGCGAAGTAGTTGCAGGTCGGAGACGGTTTGTTCTGACCTCAAATACTCACGGGTCAGCGTAGGTACGGGGGGTACCTGTGAAGCTCACCGAAAGGGACGTAGAACTCGGTCTGCTACGAGAGCTCTACGAGGAGTGCTTGGCCGGAAAGGGAGCCCTGGTCGTCGTCAACGGCCCGGTGGGCTGCGGCAAGACCGCCCTGGTCCGCGCATTCGCCGGGCAGGTCGTCGACCGGGAAGGAACCTTCCTGTCGGTGACCGGCGCCGCGAGCGAGAGCCTTGACCGACTGGGCCTGATCGACCAACTGGTCACCGCGATACGGGCGACGGGCGCGGCCGACGGACCACCGGCCGCCACCGAGCTCACGAAGGCCGCCGAGGCGAGCGGACGCGTGCCGCGCGCGCTCATGCAGCGCATCCACCGCTCCGTCGCCGAACTCGCCGGGCACCGGCCGCTCGTCCTGCACGTCGACGACGTGCACTTCGCCGACGAGGCGTCACTGCAATGTCTGCGCTATCTCGTACGACGGATCGACGCGCTGCCCGTCCTGGTGGTCCTGACCGAGACCGCCGGCCACGACCG
>JABFXD010000484.1 GCA_013361925.1 Streptomyces sp.
GCCGAGTCGAACGTCGCCACCTCGTGCATCGCCCTCGCCGTGCTCTGGACCAGCGGCAGGGCGAGCAGCGCGCCGGTGCCCTCGCCGAGGCGGAGGTCGAGGTCGACCAGGGGGCGCAGGCCCAGCTTGTTCAGGGCGGCCACATGCCCGGGCTCCGCGCTGCGGTGGCCCGCGATGCAGGCCGCGAGGACCTCGGGGGCGATGGCGCGGGCCACCAGGGCGGCGGCGCCGGCGCTGACGCCGTCCAGGATCACCGGGGTGCGGAGGGAGGCGCCGCCCAGGAGGAGGCCGACGATCGCCGCGTGTTCGAAGCCGCCGATCGCGGCCAGGACGCCGATCGGGTCGGCGGGGTCCGGCTGGTGGAGTTCGAGGGCACGCCGGACGACCTCGGTCTTGCGGGCGAGGGTCTCGTCGTTGATGCCGGTGCCGCGGCCGGTCACCTCGGCCGGGTCGGTGTCCGTGAAGATCGAGATCAGGGCGGCGGACGCGGTGGTGTTCGCGATGCCCATCTCGCCCGTCAGGAGCGCCTTGTTGCCGGCCGCCACCAGGTCGCGGGCCGTCTCGATGCCGACCTCGATGGCCTGCTTGGCCTCCTCGCGGGTCATCGCGGGGCCGGTGGTCATGTCGGAGGTGCCCGCGCGGATCTTGCGGGGCAGCAGGCCGGGGGTGGCCGGGAGGTCGGTCGCGACGCCGACGTCCACGACGCAGACCTCGGCGCCCACCTGACCGGCGAACGCGTTGCAGACGGCGCCGCCGCCGAGGAAGTTGGCGACCATCTGGGCCGTCACCTCCTGCGGCCAGGGGGTGACGCCCTGGGCGTGCACGCCGTGGTCGCCGGCGAAGATCGCGACGGCCGCGGGCTCCGGGATCGGCGGCGGGCACTGCCGCGAGAGTCCGGACAGCTGCGCGGAGATGATCTCCAGCATGCCGAGCGCGCCGGCCGGCTTGGTCATCCGCTTCTGCCGCTCCCAGGCCTCGCCGAGCGCCTTGGCGTCCAGCGGGCGGATCTGGGCGACGGTCTCGGCGAGCAGGTCGTGCGGCTCCTCGCCGGGCAGGGCGCGGCGGCCGTACGTCTCCTCGTGGACGACCCAGGACAGCGGGCGGCGCTTGGACCAGCCGGCCTGCATCAGCTCGGGCTCGTCCGGGAACTCGTCGACGTACCCGACGCACAGGTAGGCGATGACTTCGAGGTGCTCGGGCAGGCCGAGGGCGCGGACCATCTCGCGCTCGTCGAAGAAGCTGACCCAGCCGACGCCGAGGCCCTCGGCGCGGGCGGCGAGCCACAGGTTCTCGACGGCGAGCGCGGCGGAGTACGGCGCCATCTGCGGCTGGGTGTGCCGGCCGAGGGTGTGCCGGCCGCCGCGGGTCGGGTCGGCGGTGACGACGATGTTCACCGGGGTGTCGAGGATGGCCTCGATCTTCAGTTCCTTGAACTGCTTCGCCCGGCCCTTGGGGAGGGACTTGGCGTACGCGTCGCGCTGGCGCATGGCCAACTCGTGCATGCTGCGCCGGGTGTCGGCGGAGCGGATGACGACGAAGTCCCACGGCTGCGAGTGGCCGACGGACGGGGCCGTGTGGGCGGCCTCCAGGACGCGGAGCAGCACCTCGTGCGGGATGGGGTCGCTGCGGAAGCCGTTGCGGATGTCGCGGCGCTCGCGCATGACCTTGAGGACGGCCTCGCGCTCGGCGTCGTCGTAGGCGGGCGCGGCCGGGCCGGTGGACTGACGTACTTCTTCCACGGTGGCCGTGCTTTCTTCCTGATCGGCGGCCCGGGTGTCCAGGTCGTCGGCGTTCTGTACGAGTTCCACGAGTTCCGGGTCGTCGCCCTCGCGCGGTGCGGGGACGGCGGGCTGGTCCTGGTGGGCCTCCGCGTCCCCCGGGGCTTCCGCGGGCAGGATCAGCGGCTGCGGCGGGGTGGGAGCGAGGTGCGGAGTCGTCGGCACGGAACCCTCCACCTGGACGAACTGGCCCAGGGGTTGGCCGGGATGGGGGGTGGCGACGCCGCCGGGGGTCTGCGCGGGCGTGGCCTGGTCCATGAACAGCACCTGGGGGCCCGCGGGTTCGGCGATGAGGCCGTGGGGGGCGGCCGGGG
>JABFXD010000442.1 GCA_013361925.1 Streptomyces sp.
GCGGGCACGCGGCGGTCGACCCATTTCCACGTCACTTCCAGGGCGGCCGCCGCCACCACCGAGATGCCCACCGCTATCCACGGCATCGTCACCCCGACCAGCTTCAGCGCGAAGAAGTCCTGGAGCCACGGGACGGCCAGGACCAGCAGGAACCCCGCGCCCATCGACGCCACCAGGACCACCCGCCACCAGGTGTACGGCCGGGCGATGATGGCCAGCACCCACATCGAGATCAGGAACAGGGTGAGGGTGGCCACGCTGGTCTCGGCGTCCAGGGAGTCCTTCCCCGTGTAGTAGTGCCGGGCGATCAGATACGTCACGAAGGTCGCCACCCCGGCCACCACCCCGCCCGGGATCGAGTACCGCATCACCCTTCGTACGAAGTGCGGTTGAGCCCGTTCGGTGTTGGGGGCCAGGGCCAGGAAGAACGCCGGGACGCCGATCGTCAGGGTGGAGAGCAGGGTCAAGTGGCGGGGCAGGAAGGGGTATTCGACCTGCCAGCACACCACCAGCAGCGCCAGCAGCACCGAGTACACCGTCTTCACCAGGAACAGCGTCGCCACCCGCGTGATGTTCCCGATGACCCGGCGCCCCTCCGCCACCACGTCCGGCAGCGTGGCGAAGCTGTTGTTCAGGAGCACTATCTGGGCGACCGCCCGGGTCGCCTCCGACCCCGAGCCCATCGAGACGCCGATGTCGGCGTCCTTCAGCGCCAGTACGTCGTTCACGCCGTCGCCCGTCATCGCGACCGTGTGCCCGTGGGACTGCAACGCCCCCACCATGTCCCGCTTCTGCTGCGGGGTGACCCGCCCGAACACCGTGCCCTCGTCGAGGGCGTTCGCCATCTCGTCCGGGTCGGAGGGGAGGTGGCGCGCGTCGATCGTCGTCCCCTTCAGGCCGAGCTTTCCGGCCACCGCGCCCACCGACACCGCGTTGTCACCGGAGATGACCTTGGCGCGGACGTCCTGCTCGGCGAAGTAGCGCAGGGTGTCGGCCGCGTCGGGGCGCAGCCGCTGCTCCAGTACGACGAGGGCGGCGGCGGAGGCTCCGCGGGCGACCTCCGGATCGTCGAGGTCGCCCGTGGCCCGGGCCAGCAGCAGGACGCGCAGACCCTGTTCGTTGAGCCGCTCGGTCTCGGCCAGCGCCGGGTCGTCGGCGCCCAGCAGCACGTCCGGCGCCCCCAGCAGCCAGGTGCTCGACTCCCCGTTGCCCTCGCTGAAGCTCGCGCCGCTGTACTTGCGGGCGGAGGAAAAGGGGAGCGACTCGGTGCAGCGCCATTCCTCGGCGTCGGGGTAGGCGTCGATGATCGCCTGGAGGGACGCGTTCGGGCGCGGGTCGGACTCGCCGAGGGCGCCGAGCACCTTGCGTACGTACGTCTCGTCGCTGCCGCCCAGGGCGTGCAGCTCGGTGACGTCCATGCCGCCCTCGGTGAGCGTGCCGGTCTTGTCGAGGCAGACGGTGTCGATGCGGGCGAGGCCCTCGATGGCCGGAAGCTCCTGGACGAGGCACTGTTTTCGGCCAAGCCGGATCACGCCGATCGCGAAGGCGACGGAGGTGAGCAGGACCAGGCCCTCGGGGACCATCGGGACGATGCCGCCGACCGTGCGGGCGATGGACTCCTTCAGATCGTGGCTCTTGACGACCAGTTGGGTGATGACCAGGCCGATCGCGGCCGGGATCATCATCCATGTCACGTACTTGAGGATCGTGGAGATGCCCGTCCGCAGCTCGGAGTGGACGAGGGTGAACCGGGACGCCTCCTCGGCGAGTTGGGCGGCGTACGCCTCGCGCCCCACCTTGGTGGCCTGGAACGCGCCGCCGCCCGCGACGACGAAGCTGCCGGACATGATCGGGTCGCCGGGCCGTTTGACGACCGGGTCGGCCTCGCCGGTCAGCAGTGACTCGTCGATCTCCAGGCCGTCGGCCTCGACGCACACCCCGTCCACGACGGCCTTGTCACCGGGCCCGATCTCGATCAGGTCGTCGAGGACGATCTCCGACGTACTGACCTCCAGGGCCTCGCCGTCCCGTCGTACCGTCGGCTTCGCCTCGCCGATCACGGCGAGGGAGTCGAGGGTCTTCTTCGCCCGCCACTCCTGGATGATGCCGATGCCGGTGTTGGCGATGATCACGTACCCGAACAGGCTGTCCTGGAAGGGCGCGACGAACAGCATGACCAGCCAGAGCACACCGATGATCGCGTTGAACCGGGTGAAGACGTTCGCGCGGACGATCTCGGCGAGCGACCGGCTGCTGCGCACCGGTACGTCGTTGACCGCCCCGCGTGCCACCCGCTCGGCCACCTCGGCGGTGGTCAGCCCGCCCGCGGCCACGGGGGCGGGCACAGGCACGGGGTGCACGGGGTCGAGTTCGGCGCCCGCGTCGATGTGCGTCATGCATTCGACGGTACGTGCGGTTTTGCGGCTTCACCCGCCGAGTGGGCGGAAGTTCCGACCTGGGGAGGAGAGTCGGCGGGGCCGAGTGGTGCCCAGGTAGTACTGCCCTACTCGGCTTCCCGTAGGGTCCCGGCGGCCTCGGCCCGCTTGATGGCGGCGTCGCGCCTGCGGACGTAGTAGATGCCGATCAGCCCGAGGCCCGCGCCGGCCAGGCAGGTCCACACCCACCAGGCGTGTCCGCGGTCGTCGAACCAGCCGTAGAAGGGGAGCTGGACGAGGAAGAGGACGAACCAGAGGATCGTGCCGCCGATGATCGTCGGCACGATCGGGCCCTCCAGGGGCTCCGGTGCTTCGTGCTGCGGGGTCCACTTCGCCATGGGCACAGCTTACGAGGCGATCGCGGCGCGGCCGGAGGGGAGTGCGGGCGCGCCGGTCTACGCGCGGAGATAGGCATCCCGGCTCTCATATGTTCATACTGAAACTGTTTGCGTCTGTCCACTTCTCATCGTAGGAACATCCAATGTCGACCGCCCTTGACCGTTACTTCAGGATCTCGGAGCGGGGCAGCACCCTGCCCCGGGAGATCCGCGGCGGTTTCGCCACCTTCTTCGCGATGGCCTACATCATCGTGCTCAACCCGATCATCCTGGGCAGCGCGAAGGACATGTACGGGCACCAGCTCGACAACGGCCAGCTCGTCACCGCCACCTGTGTCACCGCGGCCTTCACCACGCTCCTCATGGGCGTCATCGGCAACGTGCCGATCGCGCTGGCCGCCGGTCTCGGCGTGAACTCGGTCGTCGCCCTCCAGCTGGCGCCCCGGATGTCGTGGCCGGACGCCATGGGCATGGTGGTCCTGGCGGGCTTCATCGTGATGCTGCTGGTCGCGACCGGTCTGCGCGAGCGCGTCATGAACGCGGTGCCCTTCGGCCTGCGCAAGGCCATCAGCATCGGTATCGGCCTGTTCATCATGCTGATCGGGCTCGTCGACTCCGGCTTCGTCTCCCGCATCCCGGACGCCGCGCACACCACCGTCCCGCTCCAGCTCGGCGGCGACGGCCACCTCAACGGCTGGCCGGTCCTGATCTTCATCCTCGGCGCGCTGCTCACGCTCGCGCTCATCGTCCGCAAGGTCCCCGGCGCGATCCTGATCTCGATCGTCGCCATGACCGTCCTCGCGATGATCATCGACGCCGTCGCCACCATCCCGTCCTGGGGCCTGACGACGCCCGAGTGGCCCGGCAACCCGGTCGCCACCCCCGACTTCGGTCTCATCGGCGAGGTCAGCCTGTTCGGCGGCTTCGACAAGGTCGGGGTGCTGACCGGCATCCTCTTCGTCTTCACCGTGCTGCTGTCGTGCTTCTTCGACGCGATGGGCACGATCATGGGCGTCAGCGACGAGGCCAAGCTGACCGACGCCCAGGGCCAGATGCCCGGCATCAACAAGGTCCTCTTCGTCGACGGCCTCGCGGTCGCGGCGGGCGGCGCGAGCTCCTCCTCCGCCACGACCGCCTTCGTCGAGTCCACGGCCGGCGTCGGCGAGGGCGCCCGCACCGGCTTCGCCAACCTCATCACCGGCGGCCTCTTCACCGTGGCGCTGTTCCTCACGCCGGTCGCCACGATGGTCCCGTCCCAGGCGGCCACCCCGGCGCTGCTCGCGGTCGGCTTCATGATCCTGGCCAACTCGGTCAAGGAGATCGACTGGGCCGACTACACGATCGCGATCCCGGCCTTCATCACGATGGTGATGATGCCGTTCACCTACTCCATCACCAACGGCATCGGCATGGGCTTCATCACCTTCGTGGTGCTGCGCCTGGCGGCAGGGCGCGGCAAGGAGATCCCGGTCGCGATGTACGTCGTCTCCGCCGTCTTCGCCTTCTACTACCTGATGCCGGCCCTGGGCCTGACCTGATCGACCGGCCTCAGGTGAGGCCGTAGAACTTCTCCGTCTCCTCGACGGCGGTCTGGAACCGCTCGTCGAAGTCGTCCCGGATGAGCGTCTGGACCACATAGTCCTGGACGCTCATTCCCCTTTTGGCCGCATGGTCCCGGAGCCGGTCGAGCAGCTCCCCGTCTATCCGCAGGCTGAGCACGCTGGTCCCCATGAGTACGAGGGTCGCCGCACAGAACTGACCGGTGTGTCACTTTCCGGAAGCGGCTCACTCGTACGGGTGATGAAGGGGTTCAGTGAGAGGGGTCACGGGCATCTGGGCCTGATTCGCCTGGTCCTTAGTCAGGGTAATGAGTTAACCTAAAGAACATGCCGGACCTTACCCATGGCGACGACGTAGCCGCCGTGAACTCCCTCCGCTCCGCCGTGATGCGACTGTCACGCCGACTCAAGCACCAGCGGGTCGACGAGTCGCTGAGCCCTACCGAGATGTCGGTCCTGGGCACCCTCTCCATCTGCGGCAAGGCCACCCCGGGCGAACTCGCCCGCAAGGAGCACGTACAGCCGCCGTCGATGACCCGCATCGTGGCACTGCTGGAGGCCAAGGGCCTGGTCCGGCTTGAGCCACACCCCGAGGACCGCCGCCAGAAGGTCGTCACGAAGACGGAGCAGGCGGAGGCGATGCTCGCCGAGAGCCGCGCCAAGCGCAACGCCTTCCTGGCCACCCTGGTCGACGGTCTCGACGAGGACGAGTGGGCGAAACTGCGCGCCGCCGCCCCCGTGCTGGAGAAGCTCGCACACCTGTGATCCGTCTTGAGGAGGCGAACCCTTTTGAGTTCGGGACCCGGAGCAGACTCCGCCCCCGCACCGTCCACTCCAACCCTTGAGGACCCTGGCAAGTCCTCGATGTTCAGCTCGCTCAGGAACCGTAACTACCGCCTCTTCTTCCTGGGGCAGGTCGTCTCCAACACCGGTACCTGGATGCAGCGCATCGCCCAGGACTGGCTCGTCCTCAGCCTCACCGGCTCCGCGACCGCCGTCGGTGTCACGACGGCACTCCAGTTCCTGCCGATGCTCCTCTTCGGCCTCTACGGCGGCGTACTCGTCGACCGTCTCCCCAAGCGCCCCACCCTCCTGGTCACCCAGTCGGCGATGGCCCTCACCGGCCTGGCGCTCGCCTTCCTCACCCTGACCGGCCATGTCGAGGTCTGGCACGTCTACGTCGCCGCCTTCGCCGTCGGCCTCGCCACCGTCGTCGACAACCCGGCCCGGCAGACCTTCGTCTCCGAGATGGTCGGCCCCGACCAGCTCCAGAACGCGGTCAGCCTCAACTCCGCGAACTTCCAGTCGGCCCGCCTGATCGGCCCGGCCGTCGCCGGTCTGATGATCACGGGCGTCGGCACCGGCTGGGCGTTCCTGGCGAACGGCCTCAGCTTCATCGCGCCGATCGCCGGCCTGCTGCTGATGCGCGCCCGCGACCTGCACGCCGTGCATCGCGCCCCGCGCGGCAAGGGCCAGCTGCGGGAGGGGTTGCAGTATGTGGCCGGACGCCCGGACCTGATCTGGACGATCGTGCTCGTCGGCTTCGTGTCGACCTTCGGCTTCAACTTCCCCGTGTACCTGTCCGCCTTCGCCGACGACGTCTTCCACGCCGGCGCCGGCTCCTACAGCCTCTTCAACACCGTCATGGCGATCGGCTCCCTCGCGGGCGCCCTCCTCGCCGCCCGCCGCGGCACCGCCCGGCTGCGGGTGCTGGTGGTGGGCGCGGTGGCCTTCGGCGCGCTGGAGATGGTGGCGTCCGTCGCCCCGTCCCTGTGGCTGTTCGCCCTGCTGATGATGCCGATCGGCATGTTCGGCATGACGGTCAACGTCACCGCCAACAGCAGCGTCCAGCTGAGCACCGACCCGGCCATGCGCGGCCGGGTGATGTCCCTCTACATGATGGTGTTCATGGGCGGCGCCCCGCTGGGCGCCCCGATCGCGGGCTGGATCACCGACGCGTACGGAGTGCGGGCGGGCATGGCGGTGGGCGGCGCGATCGCCGCGGCCGCCGCGATCGTCATCGGTCTGGCCCTGGCCCGGCTCGGCAACCTGCGGCTGTCGGTCGGCTGGAACCACGGCCACCCGCACGTCCGCTTCGTCCCGCGCGAGGCGGCGGAGCAGTTGGCCACGGCGGCGTAGCTGGTGCCTGCGGCTGGCTCGGGGGTCAGACCCTCCGGGCCAGCAGCTGTCCCGGCCACCGCTGCTCGCCGACCGTGAAGGCCTCGACCCGGCTGAAGCCGTTGTTCTCGTAGTAGCGGACGAGCTTGCCGTCGTCGCCCGCGTAACAGTCCACGCGGAGCAGTCCGACCCCTTCCCGCCGGGTCTCCTCTGCGGCGTGCTCGATGAGGGCGCTCCCCGCCCCCAGGCCCTTGAAGCGGCGCTCCGAGGCCAGCCAGTGGATGTACCGCTCGGGTTCGCCGGGCGCCGGGAGATGGGCCAGATAGGCGCCGGGCGCGTCGGTGAGGCTGAGGGTGGCGGCCGGTACGCCGTCCACCTCGGCGATGTAGGTGACGCCGTCGTCCATGTACCGGGTGACGGACTCCACGGTCTTCGGGCTCTCCGACAGCGGCTTCGACCCCCACTGCCCGGTCCGCCCCTGTGCGACCAGCCACTCCACACAGCTGTCCAGCATGCCGAGTATCGCGGGGATGTCGTCGTGGTCGCCGTTCCTGATGGTGATCGCCATGACGGCAGCGTAGATCTTTGCCAAGGTGAGCGACATGAGACTTTTCGCCGCCGTGCTGCCGCCGGAGGACGTGGCCGAGGAACTCGCGGTGGAGCTGGAGGGATTGAAGCAGCTTCCGGGAGCGGGTTCGCTGCGCTGGACGGGCCGACCGGGGTGGCACTTCACGCTGGCGTTCTACGGCGAGGTCGACGACGACGTCGTACCGGAACTGTCGGCCCGGCTGGAGCGCGCGGCGGGGCGTACGGAGGCTTTCTCGCTGGGCCTGCGTCGGGGCGGGCAGTTCGGGCGGGGCCGGGCCCTGTGGATCGGGGCGGACGGCGACATGGCGGCGCTGCGGCTGCTGGCCGAGCGGGCGGAGGCGGCGGGGCGCAAGGCGGGCGTCGACATGGGGGAGCACCGGCGGTACAAGGCGCATCTGACCGTGGCGCGGAGTCGGTCGGAGGTGGATGTGCGGCCGTACGTCACGGCGCTGGCCGGCTTCGAGGGGCGGCGGTGGACCGTGGGTGAGCTGGCGCTCGTGCGGAGCAGCCTGCCGAGGTCGGGGGTGCCGGGGGAGCAGCCTCGGTATGAGGTGGTCGGTCGGTGGGGGTTCGGGGCGGCCGGTTAGGCTCGGGGTGTGGACCCGAAGACCCGGAACCGGATCATGGCCGTTGTGCTGGTGCTGATGTTTGGCGTTGTCGCGTTGGCGGCGGCGCTGGGCAAGTAGGCGGGGGCGGGGACTGCGGGCCGGTTGTTGGCTGCGGGTTGTCTGTGGCTGGTCGCGCAGTTCCCCGCGCCCCTGAGGGCGTTGGCCCTTGCCGGTGATTACCAGGCGAAGGCCTCCGGGGAGGGGCCCGGGCCCGGGAAGATCTCGTTCAGGTCGGTCAAGAGCTCCTCGCTCAGCTCCAGCTCCGAGGCTCGGATCGCTGATTCCAGTTGCTCTGCCGTGCGCGGGCCGACGATCGGGCCCGTGACGCCGGGGCGGGTGAGGAGCCAGGCCAGGGCCGTCTCGCCGGGTTCCAGGCCGTGCTTGTCGAGGAGATCCTCGTACGACTGGATCTGCGCGCGCACGGCCGGGTTCGTGAGCGTCTCCGCCGTACGGCCGGACGTGCGGCGACCGCCCGCGACCTCCTTCTTGATGACCCCGCCCAGCATGCCGCCGTGCAGCGGCGACCAGGGGATCACGCCGAGGCCGTACTCCTGGGCGGCCGGGATGACCTCCATCTCGGCGCGGCGCTCGAAGAGGTTGTAGAGGCACTGCTCGCTGACGAGGCCGATCGTGCCGCCACGGCGGGCGGCGATCTCGTTGGCCTGGGCGATCTTGTAACCCGGGAAGTTGGAGGAACCCGCGTAGAGGATCTTGCCCTGCTGGATCAGGACGTCGATCGCCTGCCAGATCTCCTCGAAGGGGGTGGCGCGGTCGACGTGGTGGAACTGGTAGACGTCGATGTGGTCGGTCCGGAGCCGCTTGAGCGACGCGTCGACGGCCCGGCGGATGTTCAGCGCCGAGAGCTTGTCGTGGTTGGGCCAGGCATCGCCGTCGGCGGCCATGTTGCCGTAGACCTTGGTGGCGAGGACGGTCGCGTCGCGGTGGGCGGGGTTCTTGGCGAACCAGTTGCCGATGATCTCTTCGGTACGGCCCTTGTTCTCGCCCCAGC
The DNA here is from genome assembly GCA_013361925.1 of Streptomyces sp. Classification (GTDB taxonomy): domain Bacteria; phylum Actinomycetota; class Actinomycetes; order Streptomycetales; family Streptomycetaceae; genus Streptomyces. The sequence goes on from JABFXD010000442.1 coordinate 8,656, forward strand.
CGTAGACATTGGCGGTGTCGAAGAAGTTGATGCCCGCGTTCAGCGCCGCGTCCATGATGGCGTGGCTGTCGGCTTCGTCTGTCTGCGGGCCGAAGTTCATGGTGCCGAGGACGAGCCGGCTGACCTTGAGTCCCGTGCGTCCGAGCTGCGTGTACTTCATGTCCACTTAGCCAACGTGGTGGAGTGCGCTCTAGGCAAGCGACTTCAGGAAGGTGGACCAGGTGGCGGGGGTGAGGTGGAGGTGGGGGGCGTGGGGTTCGGGGGTTTT
>JABFXD010000047.1 GCA_013361925.1 Streptomyces sp.
CCGGTGAGCCCGAACGCGGACACGTCTCCGGACGGGGTCACCGAACCACCCGCCCCAAGGGCCACCACCGCCGCGGTCATCGGCCCCAGCGAGGCCGTCGCGTCCGCGCCCAGCAGATGCAGCCCGAGCGCCGCGACGCCCGCCATACCGATCAACGCCCAGCTCACGGCGACGATCGCGGTCAGCAGGATGTCGCCCCACGGCAGCTTCGCGCCGTACTTCGTGGTCTCGGCGTTCGTGGACACACTCATGGCAGACCCCCCGATCCGCGGCGCGGCGATCGCCGCGCTTGTCCCCCTCGCGTGGATTACCACTCTCCGGGTCGGTTTCAACCCCGTCAACGGAACCGGTCGATGCGTACGTGCGTGGTCTTCACAAGGCCCGACTTTCGGTCAGGGGGCCGAGCCTGAAATAGTTCCCGACGATGTTCGACATCCCTAGACTCCCTGTGTTGGGGGTAACTCGGGGGACTACTCATGGGGCATGGAGTGCCGGAACTCGTACTGGAATTGAACGGACGTACCTGGACGCTCGACCCGTCCAGGTCCTACACCCTCGGACGCGATCCGCAGGGTGACATCGTGCTCGACGACGCCAGGGTGTCCTGGCGGCACGCCACGATCAGCTGGAGCGGCCGCAGTTGGGTCATCGAGGACCACGGCTCGACCAACGGCACCTTCGTGCAGGGCCAGCGGATCCACCAGCTGGAGATCGGTCCCGGCGCGGCGGTGAACCTGGGCAACGCGACCGACGGACCGCGCGTGAGCGTCTCCGGCGCCGCGGCGGCCGTCACACCGCAGCCCCAGCAGCAGCCGTACGCGGCACAGGGCGCCAACCCGGGCTGGGCGCAACAGGCGCCGCCACAGCAGGCACCCGCGCAGCAGGCACCGCAGGCCGGCTGGCAGCAGCCGCAGCAGCCCGCCGCGAACATTCCGCCGCAGCAGGGCGGCCCCGGCGTCGGCGCGGGGGCGCCGCCGGTCTACGGCGACCGCAGCCCGACCACGTTCCACCAGTTCTCGATCGGCCGCGTGATGCGCATCGGTCGTGCCCTGGAGAACGAGCTGGTCGTCTCCGACCTCCAGGTCTCCCGTCTGCACGCCGAGTTCCGCTCGACGCCCGACGGCCGCATGGAGATCCGCGACCTCGGCTCGCACAACGGCACGTACGTCAACGGCCAGCCGATCACCAAGGGCGGCTCGCAGCTGCTGGGGCCGGCCGACATCGTCGGTGTCGGTCACTCGACGTTCCGGATCGTCGGCGACCGGCTCGAGGAGTTCGTCGACACCGGTGAGGTCTCCTTCTCGGCCCGCCATCTGACCGTCACGGTCGACGGCGGCAAGCAGATCCTCAAGGACGTCTCCTTCGGCGTCCCGGAGAAGTCGCTGATCGCGGTCATCGGACCGTCCGGTTCCGGCAAGTCGACGCTGCTCAAGGCGCTGACGGGCTACCGCCCCGCCAACCAGGGCGACGTCCTCTACGACAACCGGAACCTCTACAAGCAGTTCGCCGAGCTGCGTCAGCGCATCGGTCTGGTCCCGCAGGACGACATCCTGCACAAGGAGCTGACCGTCAAGAAGGCCCTCAAGTACGCGGCCAAGCTCCGCTTCCCCGCCGACACCACCGGCGCCGAGCGCGAGGCCCGGATCGACGAGGTGCTGCGCGAGCTGAAGCTGGACATCCACAAGGAGAAGAAGGTCACCTCCCTCTCCGGCGGCCAGCGCAAGCGCGTCTCGGTGGCCCTGGAGCTCCTCACCAAGCCGTCGCTGATCTTCCTGGACGAGCCCACCTCGGGCCTCGACCCGGGCATGGACCGCGACGTCATGCAGCTGCTGCGCGGCCTCGCCGACGACGGCCGCACGGTCCTCGTCGTCACCCACTCGGTGGCCGAGCTGGCGATCTGCGACAAGCTCCTGGTGATGGCCCCCGGCGGTTCGGTCGCCTACTTCGGCCCGCCCGAGGAGGCGCTGAACTTCTTCGGCTACGACACCTGGGCCGACGTCTTCTCCGCCTTCGAGAACTACCGCGACTACGACTGGGCGGGACGCTGGAAGGGCTCGCAGCACTACCAGATGTACGCCGCGGAC
>JABFXD010000440.1 GCA_013361925.1 Streptomyces sp.
GGTGGGTGGTGCCCTTGACGAGGCCCTGGAGGAACAGGTCGTGGGCGGCCTTCTCGGTGCGGCGGATGAGGGCCATCCGCTCGTACAGCGCCAGGAGTTCAGCGGCGTCCGTCGACAGTTCAGCGGTGTTCATCGGCGGTCCCCGTGTTGAGGTGGGACTGCGACTCCCGGCGGGTGTTCAGCTCGCCGCCCACCGTCCAGTACTTGCGGCCCGCGACGAGGAGTTCCTCGGCCGGGAACTTGGTGATGACCTCACAGCCGTCCGCGGTGACGACCAGCTCCTCCTCGATGCGGGCCGCGGACCAGCCGTCGGCGGCGGGCCAGTAGGTCTCCAGGGCGAACACCATGCCCTCTTCGAGGACTTCGGGGTGGTCGAGGGAGACCAGCCGGCTGAAGATGGGCTTCTCCCAGATGGACAGGCCCACCCCGTGGCCGTACTGGAGGGCGAAGGCGGCCGTCTCGTCGGCGAAGCCGAACTCCTCCGCGCGGGGCCACACTTGGACGATGTCGGCGGTGGTGGCGCCGGGGCGGACGAGGGCGATGGCCTGGTCCATGTACTCCCGGCAGCGGACGTAGGCGTCGCGCTGGGCGCGGGAGGCGCTGCCGACGGCGAAGGTGCGGTAGTAGCAGGTGCGGTAGCCGAGGTGGCTGTGGAGGATGTCGAAGAAGGCGGGGTCGCCGGGGCGGATCAGGCGGTCGCTGTAGACGTGCGGGTGGGGTGAACAGCGTTCCCCGGAGATGGCGTTGACGCCTTCGACGTACTCGCTGCCGAGGTCGTACAGGACCTTGCTGACCAGTCCGACGCACTCGTTCTCGCGCACGCCGGGGCGCAGATAGCCGTACAGCTCCTCGTAGGCCGCGTCGACCATCGCGCAGGCCTGGGTGAGCAGGGAGATCTCGTCGCGGGTCTTGGTGCGGCGGGCCTCCAGGAAGACCTGCTGGCCGTCGACGACGTCGATGCCCTCGGCGCGCAGCGCGGCCAGGACCGGCATCTCGGCGACGTCGATGCCCAACGGCTCGTCGGCGAGGCCGTGTTCGCGCAGTTCGGTGGCGATCTTCCGGGCCACGTCCCCGGCGATCCCCGCGTCGGGGTGGAAGGCGCCGCGCAGGGTGGAGATGCCGGCGCGGGCGCCGGTGGGCGGTCCTTCCTTGCCGTCGCTGTAGTCCAGCCAGGGGTTGTACAGCTGGTGGTGGCGGGCCGCCGAGCCGAAGTCCCAGACGACCGGGTCGCCGCCGCGCACCAGCAGGGCGAAGCGGATCAGCTTGTCCATCGCCCAGGTGCCGATGTGCGTGGCGGTCATGTAGCGGATGTTGGCGAAGTCGAAGCTGAGCACCGCGCCGAGCGAGGAGCGGTTCAGACTCTCGTGGAGCCGGGCCAGCCGCTGCCCGCGCAGCCGGTCGAGGTCGATGCGCTCTTCCCAGTCGACGGCGTTGGGTCCGAACGTGCGGATCGCCATGGCGACCACCCCCACTGCGGAGTGAACGACTGCACGCGGCGAGTGTCAAGTGTCACTGAACACGAACCACACCCCGACGGCTGGTTCCTCTCCATCGTTGCAGTAGCGGTGCGGGGTCGTCGACTCGAAGCAGACCGCCCCGCCGGGACGCAGTGTGTATGTGTCGAAACCGAGAGTGAGGACCAGCTCGCCGGAGATCAGATAGCCGTACTCGGTGCCCGCGTGGCGCATCAGGCCGCCCGAGGTGGAGGAGGAGCCGCCCGGCCGGTAGGTGACCAGCAGGAAGTCCACATCCGTGCCCGGGACATGGCCGAGCCGCTCCCACACGACGCCCGAGTCGAGTTCCAGCACCTCGCGTTCCCCGGGCGTGACCAGCGGACCGATGCGACGGGCGGGATCGGCGGCGAACGCGGCCAGAGCGTGCGTCACCGCGGCGGCACCGCCGGTCGCGGCGACAGGCTCCCGCTGCTCGAAGAGCGACTCGACGGAGATGCCCAGGGCGGTCGTGATGGCGTACAGCGTGCTCACCGACGGCTGGCTCTTGCCGGTCTCGATCTGGGAGACCAGGCTCGCGGAGACACCGACCTCGCGGGCCAGGGCGCGCAGGCTCACACCGCGCTCCTGGCGCGCCTGCCGGATGCGCGCGCCGACGGGCGGCACGTCGGCAGGGGGCACGGGCGGCTCCTCTCACGGACGGTCATGTGCAGTGTCATTGAACAGCCGCCGCGGGCCCTCGCACCAGAGATCGGCCGAAGGAAGGAGAGCGGGCCGCGCCGGTCATGGCCATCCGGCCGAGGTGCGCGCGGGGGTCCGCGGGCGAGGGTGGAGCCACTTCCCCAGCCGGTCCCTCAGCAGGAGTTCACCATGCGGCGCAACAAGTTCCTGGTCGGAGTCGTCGGCGGCGCTGCCGCCACCCTCGCCCTCGGCGGCCTCGGTACCCATCTGCTCTCCGGCACCGAGTCGACGAGCGACCTCGACCAGTACAGCACCGCCACCGTCGACGGCCACAAGGCGCTCAAGAGCACCATCGTCGCGGGGCGCACCCAGAGCAAGTACCACCCGCTGCCCTGGGTCGGCGACAAGATCCACGACGTCACCTGCCCCAGCGGTCTGAAGGCCGTCGCCGGGGCCTCCCTCACCTGCACCGGCAAGAAGGGCGACGGCTCGACCGTCGACATCCCCGTCACGGTGGTCAAGGCCACCGTGTCCTCCGTCACCTGGAAGTTCGAGCGCTGACCGACATGACGAACACTGTTCTGGCCGGTCTCGGCCTCGTGAAGAAGTACGGCTCCACCGTCGCCCTCGACGGCGTGGACGTCTCGGTCGGCGCACGCGACTCGCTGGCGATCATGGGCCCGTCCGGGTCCGGCAAGTCGACCCTGCTGCACACCCTGGCCGGGATCGTGCGCCCCGACAGCGGCACGGTGCTGCTGCGCGGGGAGGGCATCGACAAGCTGAGCGAGGAGAGGCTCAGCGCCCTGCGCCGCAAGCGGTTCGGGTTCGTGTTCCAGTTCGGCCAGCTGCTGCCCGAGCTGCCCGCCGAGGAGAACGTGGCGCTGCCGCTGATGCTGGAGGGCGTCCCGCGCCGGCGCGCGGTGGAGCGGGCCCGGCGCTGGTTCGCGCCGCTCGGTCTGGACGGCCTCGAACACCGCCGCCCGGGCCAGCTGTCCGGCGGACAGGCCCAACGCGTGGCGATCGCCCGGGCCCTCGCCGTCGAGCCGGACGTCGTCTTCGCCGACGAACCGACCGGCGCCCTCGACCAGGCGACGAGCACCGAGGTCGTCCGTCTGCTGACCTCGGTCACCCGCGAGCAGGGCGCCGCGCTCGTCATGGTCACCCATGACGCCGACGTCGCGGCCCACTGCGACCGGGTTCTCCAGGTCCGCGACGGCCGGATCAGCCGGCACACCCAGTTCACGGTCGCCTGAGGAGCCCTGACGTGCGTTCCCCTGTCCTGCCCCTGACCTGGCACCTCACCCGGGCGTCCGGCCGCCGCGGCCTGCAGAGCCAGCTCCTCGCGGCCGGTGCCGCCGCCGTCGGCGCGTTCGTGATGCTGGTGACGATCGCCGCGACCGTCGGCGCCGACGTCCGAGCCGACCGCACCGCCTGGCGCACCCCCGAGCCCGCGCGGCACGGCACCGCCGTCCAGGCCCTCGCCACCACCTACGTCCGCGGCGAGCCCCTCACCGTCGTATCCCTCGCCCAACTCCCCGGCCGCGCCGCGACCCCCGCCCCGCCCGGTCTCGACACGTTCCCGAAGCAGGGGAAGGTGTACGTCTCTCCCGCCCTGGTGGAACTGCTGCACAAGCTCCCCGCCGGCCAGCTGGCCGACCGTTTCCCGGCCGTGACGTCCTACGGCACGCTCGGCGAGGCCGGTCTCGCCTCCCCCGACGAACTCGTCGCCGTGGTGGGCCGGGCGCCGACCGACCCCGCGCTGTCCGAGACGGCGGCGACCGGCGCGAGCTACTTCGACCAGGACCAGGCGGCACGGGCCGTCGTGTCCGGGTTCTCCGGCACGCGGCAGAGCCTGTTCACGTACGGCGACCAGGGGGCGGCGCTGCTCGGTGTGGTGCTGCTGGCGATGCCGGTGGTCGTGCTGTCCTCCGCGGCCGGACGGCTCGGGGCGGCCCGGCGCGAGCAGCGTCTCGCCGCGCTGCGCCTTGCGGGTGCGACACCCCGGCAGATCCTCGGGATGACCGCGCTGGAGGCGTCGGCGGTGGGCGCGGCCGGCGCCCTGACCGGCGCCCTCGCCTACGTGGCCGCCCTGCCGGCGCTCGCAGAGGTGCCGTACGGCATCGGGACCTGGTATCCGCGCCAGCTCTGGGTCGGCCTGCCCTGGCTGGCCGCGGTCGTCCTCGCGGTCACCGCGCTCATCACCGTCAGCGCGGTGTCGACGTTGCGCCAGGTGGTCAGCTCGCCCCTGGGCGTCGCCCAGCAGGCGAACCCGCGCCGGACCAGGATGATCCGGCTCGTGCTGTTCCTCGCGGCGCTCGCGTACATCATGCGGACCACCGACGGCGGCGATCTGAAGGCCCGCGACTACGCCGTGCTGCTGCTGATGTTCTACGGCACCTTCTGGCTGGTCGGGCCATGGGTCGTGGACCGGCTCGGCCGGATCGCGGCCCGCTTCGCCCGCCGCCCGGCGACCCTGCTGGCCGCACGCCGGCTCAGCGACGACCCACGGGGTGCCTGGCGCACGGTGAGCGGGCTGGTGCTGGCGGGGTTCGCGGCCGGGTTCTTCTCCATGAGCATGCTGGGCACGGACGGCTCGCAGTACCGCGGCCAGGTCGCCGTGATCACCGCGAACGTCACCGACGCCCGGCACGCGGCGGCCGAGGCCCGCACGCTGCTGGACCGCGCACACGTCGAGGCCCGGATCAGCGTCGTACCCGCGGACGACTACGACAGTCTGCTGGGCGGCAGCCCGGGCATCGTCGCCCGGGTCACGGGCGGACCGGCGCGGCTGGACACCGCCGTCACCGCCCTCGCGTCCGTCGGTTCGGGCCATCCGCCCTACACGCAGGAGTACGCGACCGCGGGCGACCGCAGCATCGTCGCGCGCATCGCCGACGTGAGCACCGCGACCCTGGCGCTGAGCTTCGTCGTGGCGACCGCCTCCGCGGGGCTCACGGCGGCGGCGAACGTCCTGGACCGGCGGCGCGTCTACGGTCTGCTGCGGCTGGCGGGCACCCCGCTGAGGGTGCTGGACCGGGCCCGGGTGCGCGAGACGGTGCTGCCGCTGGTCGTGCTGGCCGGTGGCACCCTCGCGACCGGCGTGTACGGCTCGTACAAGTTCAACAAGGCCCTGGGAGCCTCGCTCGACGTCTCCGGCGCGCTCGAACTGGGCGTGTGCGTGCTGGTCGGAGCCCTGGCCATGTTCGCGGCGATCAGCGGCAGCCGTCCGCTGCTGCGGAAGGTCACCGCGGACCCGGCCCAGGCACCGGACTGAGGGGTGAGCGAGCCTTCCGGGACGACCGATGAGCGATGATCGGGCCATGACGAGCCCCACCCCGCCCGGAGCCGCGCCGATCCGGGTCCTCATCGCCGACGACCAGGACATGGTCCGCACCGGATTCCGTTTCTTCCTGGACGCGCAGCCCGACATCACGGTGGTCGCCGAGGCCGCGGACGGCGAGGAGGCGGTGGCGCTGGCCCGCGAGGTGCGGCCGGACGTGTGCCTGCTGGACATCCGGATGCCGAAGCTGGACGGTCTGGCGGCCACCCGGCTGCTGGCCGGGCCGGAGGTCGCGGACCCGATGCGGGTCGTCGTGGTCACCACCTTCGACCTCGACGAGTACGTGTACGGGGCGCTGCGCGGCGGGGCCTGCGGGTTCCTGCTCAAGGACTCCGGGCCCACCCTGCTCGCGGAGGCGGTCCGGGCGGCCGCGGCCGGCGATTCGCTGGTCTCCCCCTCGGTCACCGTCCGGCTGCTGAAGCACCTCACGGGGGCACCGGAGACGGCCGCCGCGGCCCGCTCCGCCCCGGTCACCGGGTCCCTGACGGAGCGCGAACTGGACGTGGTCCGGCTGGTCGCCCTCGGCCGCACCAACGCCGAGATCGCCGCCGAGCTGTACGTCTCCCTGTCGACGGTCAAGACGCACCTGTCCAGCGTCCAGTTGAAACTGGCGGCACGGAACCGGGTGGAGATCGCCGCGTGGGCCTGGCAGAACGGGCATGCGCAGCCGGACGCGTGACGAACCGTCAGCCCCCGTCGGTCCCGTCAGCCCCCGTCAGCCCCCCGGAGCGGATGAGCCCGGTCAGGTAACGCCACAGTGAGGACCGCCGCTTGACGGAGTCGACCGGCTCCACCGGTACGGCGGCGTCGGGTTCCGGCGTGGCCGTCACGACCGGCTCGACCGGTCCGGTCAGCTCGTAGCGCACCGGGAGCGAGCGCAGCCCGCGCATGAACGGCGAGGAACGCCACGGCAGTTGGTCGACGGGGAGGGCGAGTTCCAGGTGCCCGAACCGTTCGAAGAGCCGGCTCACGCCCGCCGAGGCGATCGTCGAGGCCAGCTCCCGGGCCGGGCACTGGCGGGGCCCCGCACCCCATGACAGATGGGCCCGGCTGCTGATGGTGGACGAGCCCGGCGCCATCTGCCCGGCGAACAGCGGGTCGGCGTGGGCGGCGGCGGAGGAGACCCACACCGGATCGCCGGCCCGGATCGTGTAGGCGCCGAGCGGGGTGTCCGCGGCGGCGAATCGCGGTACGAAGTTGACCAGCGGCGGCTTGCGCATGACGACCCGGTTCATGGTCTCCCGGACCATCCCGGCGGACAGCGTGGTGCGCACACCGCCCTCGCTGTCTCCGCAGATCACCTCGACGACGGTGTTGGAGATGAGGATGCCGACGTGATCGGAGACCATGCCGAGCAGCATGAACAGCTCCCGGGCCAGCTCGTCGACCGTCAGGTCCGGGTGGGCGGCGACCAGGTGGGAGGGGAAGTCGTCGCCCGGCTTCTCGATCTTGGCGGCGGCGAGTTCACCGAGCGTCACCAGCAGTCGGGCCAGGGCGGGTTCGGCGTCCGGTCCGGCGTCGAGGACCCGCCACATGTCCATCAGGGCGTCGTCGCCCTGGGAGCCGGGGAAGCCGAGGAGATGGCTGGCCGCCATCAGCGGCAACGGCCGGGAGAACTGCGCGGACAGATCGGCGAGCCCCGTGCGTCCACCCTGCCCGAGCAGGCTGATCAGCTCGTCGGCGTACCTCGTGACAGCCGCCTTGAGCCGCTTGGCCTGGGGATTGCGCGGGTCCTGGAAGGGCCGTAGGGCGACGTCCCAGGCGGTGCGCAAAGAGCGGTAGCCGTCACCGCCCTGGATGAGGACGTGGTTGACCTCCAGGGAGGGACCGAGCGGCCAGTCCGCCGGCACCCGGCCCTCCGTCCGGGCCCGCCAGTTCTCCAGCCCCTTGGGCCAGCCGGCGTCGTCCTGGAGCACCTGGAGCGACTCGCGATAGCCGAGGACGAGCCAGGCGGGCACGCCCAGCAGGTCGACCGGCGCGACCGGGCCGTGCCGCTCGCGCAGCCGCTCGTAGACGAGCGCGGGGCGGGTCTCGTAGTCCCGGGTCAGCAGCGGCTCCGGGGCGAGCTCTTCCAGCCTGGTGCCGTCCGGCACCGGCTCCGTCTCCTCGACCACGTGCATTCCCATGGTGCTGCCGCCCCCTTCGACACCCGCCCGTACCGAACCGGACGGGACCCTACCTGAGGAGTCAGGTGCAGCGCGCCCCAGGGGTACTCACCGGTAGCCTCCGGACTCGCCCTTCCCGTTCACCAACCGCTCCAGCCGGTCGAACCGTTCGTGCAGGGCGCGCACCGCCTCCTCCCCCAACTCGTGGGCGCCGTGGGCGAGATGGTGTCGCCGCCGCTGTTCCCGGCCCACGAACCAGGTGGCGAGCGCGGCCGTGACCATGCCGTACGTGGTGATGCCGACGACCATCACCACCGCGCCGATCACCCGGCCCCACGGGGTCACCGGGTAGAAGTCGCCGTACCCGACCGTGGTCGCGGTCTCGATCGACCACCACAGGGCTTTCGGGTACGACGTCAGATTGGCGCGGTGGGCGCCCTGTTCGGCCTCGACGACGGCCCATGACCCGGCGAGCATCACCACGACCAGGACCGCCGTCGCCGCCCCCGCCGCCTTCAGATGCAACGAGCGCTCCTCCCGGCCGAGCAGCAACTCGACCGCCCTGGCGAGGAATCCGGGCAGCATGACGACTCCTTGGGATGCGGGCGGGCCATGGGGTCAGTGTCGGCGCCGGGGCGGCGACCGGCATGCGGGGCGGGGCGTTCGAGTTGCCGTACGGCAGCGGCCGATGTGGGCTGAACGGCATCCCCGACCCCACCGGAGAGTCCATGCCGGCCGTGCCCCGATCCGTACCGGAGACCTTCGCGTTCGCCTGCGGCGGCTGCGGCCACACCTGGCAGGCCACCTTCCAGCTCATGTTCTTCACCGACCCGCTGGACGCCTCGGGCCTGACCACCCAGGAGTACGTCGACGAGGCGGGCCGGGCCGTCAGGTCGCCGCTCGCCGACGCGGTCTGCCCGCGGTGCGGCAGCCGGCGGGTCTCACTCGAACGGCCCGAGTGAGCTGGTGGGCGGCCCGCACCGGTGATCCGCTGAGGCCCTGCCCACGCCCTCAGGAGGCATCCGCCATGGTCTGTCGTCCCGCACGTTTTCTCGCCGCAGCCCTCACCGCGACCGCGCTGCTGACGACCGCGGCCTGCTCGGACGACGACGCGGACGCCTCGGCCATCGGGGCCACCCCGCTCGCCGCCGACTCCCCGAGCGCCGCGCCCCGGCTCACCGAGGCGAAAGCACGTCAGGCGCTGATCACCGAGGACGATCTGGAGGACGACTGGACGCGGGTGAAGGATGCGGCGACCTGGCGGGACAGCCTGCTGATCGGCAAGGTCGACGTCGCCGACTTCCTCACCGCGAAGGCGAACGCCGCCGACTGCCAG
>JABFXD010001080.1 GCA_013361925.1 Streptomyces sp.
ACCGGGCGGCGGGTGACGTACACCCCGTCACGTGGCACCTCCTCCTCGTGCACCCACAGTCCGGGCGTGATCAGGCGGCCCTCGGGGCGGGCGTCGAGACCGGGAGCGGTGAGGTCGGCCAGACGGAAGCGGATCTCGGCGGTACGGATCGCCTCGGGGACGAGGGGGAACCAGTAGTCCGGCACGATGGTCTGCACCGCGTACGCGGGCAGCTCCCCGGCGGGGGCGGGCTCCGGCGGGGTGCGGCGGGCCCAGCTGTCCCGGCGGTCGACCGGTTCGCCCCGGCCGTCGGTGTAGTGGTGCTGAACGGCCCAGGCGAGGTTGGCCAGTTCGTCGCGGGCCAGCACCACGTGTTCCAGGGGCCGGCCCGGCTGGCCGGGCTCGGTGGGCAGGATCAGCAGACCGGACGCCGCCGGCTGGTCGGGGTCCGGGCTGTTCAGGGTGAACATCGACCAGGACGGGTCGTCCTCGCCGGCCCGCCGGATCAGATGGTGGCGGCCGAACACATCGCGCACCAGCAGCCGGTCCACGACCGTGAGGGAAGAGCTCGGCACCTCCAGGGGCACCAGGAACCAGTCGTTGCCGAAGACCGTGGCGAACGAGATCAGCAGCAGCCGGCCGGTGTCGAGCGTGGACACGTCCGTCGCGCCGAGATCGACGCGCGCGTCCTCCATCTCCCAGAACCGGTCGGCCGGCAGTCCGCCGTAGCGCACGGTCGAGGGCAGGCCCTCCTCGGTGAAGGTCCGGCGCGGTCCCTGCGGTGCCGCCTCGGCCTCGGGGTCGGGATGGACGTCCAGCCCGTACCAGTCGAGACCGTCGCCCTGGTACTCCTCGGCGCGCAGGACCGTCCCGCCGGTGGACAGTTCCACGGCGTACTCGAAGCGGTGCGGATCGAAGCAGTCCGGGCCGTGCTCGGCGAGTTGTCCGGCCCACCAGGTGCGCCACCGCCCGACGACCTCGGTGAGATGCGGGTCCGAGGAGCTGTCGAAGGTGCCCGCGTCCAGCGCCGCCGCCACCGACGCCGCGTCCGGCACGCGGCCGTCCAGCAGGCCGATCAGGCTCGCGTCCGGCTCTCCGGCCGGGAGCAGATGGGCGGCGAGTGCCGTACGGGCGGCGGTGAGCAGTCCGGCGTCGTCGCACATCCGCAGCAGTGCGGCACCGCCCTCGGCGCGCAGCCGTTCGTCGGCCTGGACGGGTTCGTCCTCGATCTGGGTGTCCAGCGGCCCCAGGCGTGGATCGTAGGGAATCCAGTCCGTGCTCCCGCCCGGTCGCCAGGCGTCGATCGGCGCGCTGCCGCCGTTCATCCGGACCACCGCGGGCGAACCGGCGTCCTGGGCGGCGAACTCGCCGAACTGCCACTGCCGGGTGAGCAGCCAGAGCGGGTCGTGCACCTTGGCGGCCAGTCCGGGTTCGATGTCGCCTGCGCGGTGACTGGGCTCCAGCCGGAAGGGCCCGTCCGGGTCGGTGTTCGGCCGCCGGGTCTCCATCCCGGCCAGGGCTCGGCCGGTCGCTCCCTGCTGGCTGATCCGGATGCCGGGGAGGAGGTCGTCCAGTTGGGGCAGGTCCTGGAGGTCGATCGCGCGCAGCTTGGCCAGTTCGAGTGTCTCGCGCAGCACTTGCACCAGGCCGTCGGAGGTCCAGCCGCGGCTCAGGTCAGGGGGCACGGCGATGAGGACGCTGTGCGGGGCCTTGGCGTCGGGGCGGTCGTAGTGGAAGGCGACGCCGGTCAGTTCGGTCTGTGGGGCGGCCTCGGTGGGGGGCGCGCCCTCGGGCGGCGGGGGCGGCTGGTCGGAGCCGGGCAGCAGTTCGATCCATTCGTCGAGGACGACACCGGTGACAGCCGTGCCGGGCGGGACGTCCACGGGCGCGTGCCAGACGAGGTGGGTGGTGGCGGGCGGGCGCTGCCCGGCGGGGAAGGTGCCGCCGATCCACGCGTCGCCGGCGCCCGCCGGATGCTGTGCCGCGCGCAGCCGTTCGGCTCGTCCGGCACGGGTTCCGGCCAGCAGCAGCGTCTCGTGCAGGGTGCGCACCATCGGCCGTACGGCCGCGTTGCGCCGCAGCCAGTCCTCCAGTTCGGCGCCGGGCACGTCGCCGGGTGAGGGGGGTGGCGGTGTGGGTGCGGTGAGCGTGGGCAGGAGGGGTACGTCCGCGCCGAGCACCTCGGTCAGTGTCGTGCGGGCCCGGGACAGCCAGGCCTCGGCCGTCCGCGGGGTGACCTGTTCGGCGGCCAGGTCGCGCAGTGCGGCCTGCGCCGGGTGTCCGGCGACCAGGGGGCTCGCGGCGAAGGCGGCGAGGCGGGTCCGCAGCCCGGCCGTGTCGATCGTGCGGCCGGCGGGGTCTTCGGGCAGGTGGGCCGGCAACAGCGGTTGGGCGGTGGTCAGCAGTGACCGGATCCGGGCCGCCCGCCCGCGCAGACCGCTCCAGCCGGGTCCGGTGAACTCGACCGGTGCGTCCGGCGGGACGCCCATGGCGGTCCGCACGGCCTGGCGCAGCCCCGCCGGTTGGACGGCTGCCGCGTCGAGTACGGTCCGCAGGGCGCCCAATCCCAGGCGATCGACGGTGAGTTGGAAAGCCACCTGGCCGTCGGCCTGAGCGCCGCCCCCGTGGTTCTGGCCGTCGGGTTCAGCGTCGCCGTCCTGATTCTCGCCGTCGGTGTGTCCACCGAGCACTCCGGTCAGCGTCCAGCCCGACGCCGGGCCCAGCAGTTGGGCGGCCCAGGCCTCCAGGGCGGGTTGCAGCGCGGCGAGCGGGTCGTCGGGCCAGCCGGTCGGGGTGGCGTCCGCGGGCAGCAGCGCGGCGATCCGGTGGGTGAGGGCGCGGGCCCGGTGCGGTGTGCGCAGTACGCGGAAGGTGTCCGGCACGTCCTCGCCACGGCCCAGGGTGTCGGCGGTCAGGCCGGCCCGGATCGGGTTGCCGCCCACCAACTGGTGCACGCTCTCGGCCAGTACCAGGTCGCCGACCGCGTCCAGGGCGTCGACCAGGTCGTCCAGCAGCGGTGTCACCGCCGCCTGTTGTTCGGGCGGGACCAGGTCCAGGGCGCTGCCGCCGGCCCGTGCGAGGGCCATTCCGTCGACCACGTTGCGCGCCGCGATCGCCTCCGCGCTGCGTGCCCACAAGTCGGCGTCGCCCGCCTCTCCTTGCGGTTCGGGCACGAGGGGCAGAGGGAACTGGCGGCGGAACTGTGGGACGAGAGTGTCCAGTTGCGCGTCGTGCAGGGCCCGTTCGAACCGGTAACCCAGCAGGGAGCCCAGGTTCTGGCCCTGGCGTACCCCGCCGAGCAGCCAGCGGGCGACGCGGGCCCGGCGGGAGGTCAGGTTGACCGCGTAGGACTGTTCGTCGGGGTTGCCGAGGAAGCCCGAGCGCAGGACGGCCGCCGTGGCCGCGTGTTGCAGGGACGGCGCGTGGATGTAGCCGTCCTGGGCGGACACCTCGACGGTGGTGTCCACGTCGTCCAGTTCGATGTCGACCTGCTCGCGCGCCTGGGGCGGGAGCAGGTTCTCCACCCAGCCGTAGCAGCCGAACCGGACGCCCTCGACGCCGGACGCCCGCAGTTCGGCCAGCCGCCGTGACGCCAGTGAGGTGATCCAGGCGTCCAGCCGGTGCGCGTACGTGTCGATGACCTCCAGCAACAGTTCGGGCAGCCGGGTCACCGGTACGGCGGCGAGCGTCCGCAGCGCCTGTTCGAGGCGGGGCAGGGCGGCCGTGGCGCGGGTGGCGGCGGCGACTCGTTCGGCGCGCTCCTGCTCGTCGAGTCCGTCGATGACGTCGGCCACCAGTTGGTCCACGTCGCTGGTGGCGGCGAGCGCCTGGCGCAGGGGGTCGTCGGTGCCCTGCTCGCCGTCGTCGCCGTCGAAGAACGCCCAGTTGGGCAGGAACAGCAGGGCGTCGAGCAGTCCGCTCGCGTCCGGCGGTGCCTCGGGCGGGAACTCCTGCGGGGTGCCGTCGTCCTCGGGCGGCGTCTCCCCGCCGTCCTGGCCGTCCTGGCCGTCCTGCGGTTGTTCGCCCCCCTCGTCGGGGGTCCCGCCCTCGCCCGGTTCCTCGGCCTGCACTCCCGGAAGGTCGAAGAGGGTGCTGCGCCGGGGCGGGGTCTCGCGCCCCGAGGACAGCTCGACCGGCCACGCCGCGTCGAAGGCGGCGGCGTCCAACTGGCCCGCGAGGAAGGCGCGTACGGCCCCCAGATAGTCCGCGGTGGCCGTCGCCCGGGCCGGGAAGGCGGTGGCGTCCGGGGTGATCCGGGTGACGAACCCGGGGGCGCCGGTCCCGTCGTCCAGGCCCCAGCCGAGGGAGGTCCAGCCGTCGCCGCTCGTCGTCCAGCGCAGCATCCCGTCGGGTGCCAGTCCGGGCAGGCCCGGCCGGGCGGGGGGCTCGTCGCGCGAGGTCTTCGGCACGGCGAACGTGGGGCCGTCCATGCGGCGCATGGCCAGGCCGGTCGCCACGGGCAGCCGTTTCAGCGCTTCCACGGTGACCTGGTCGACCGGCTGGCCCGGCTGGACGTGGGGGACGGGATCGATGGGGATCCTGCCGTTCAGCGCCGAGCGCCAGCACTCGCGCAGCCGCAGCAGCCAGGGAGCGAGGAGGGCGTCGACGTCACGGGTGCGTTCGGCACGCCAGTCGCCCAGCGCGGTCACCGGCAGCACGCCGTACGGCTGGCGTCCGACCCGCAGCATCGGCAGCGGCCCGCGACCGCGCACATGCTCGGCGAGGTGGTCGCGGACGGCCCGCCACGGGCGGCCCGGGGCGACGCCGCTGACCTGACGGGTGCCCAGGTCGAGGGTGCTCAGCGCGGACTCGGCGAACCCCTTGCCGAGGGTGGGCCAGGTGAGCAGGGTCAGCGCGGCGACGGCCGACGGCTCGGGGTCGTCCGCGCCGGAACAGCCGCGCAGGAACCCGGCGTCCGGCAGACCGAGCGCCGCGGCCAGCGCGTCGGCGACCGGCCGCTGCCCCGCCTCCGGGTCGGGGTCAGGACCGGGGTAGGCGGGTGCGGAGGACCAGCCGGAGCGGGTGCGGGGGGTGTTGTTGGTGGCGGTTCCGGAGGGCAGGATGCCGAGTCCGCCCGCGAACCGGTGGCCGTGCAGCAGATCGCGCAGCCGGGCCGCGCCGTCCGCAGCGGAGTCGGCACGGACGCCGACGACCAGCAGTTCGTCCAGGTGCTCGGTGCCGTCGGGCGGGAAGGTGAGCTCGATGCCCATGCCGGCCTTGAGCGCCTGGAACCAGTCGGTCTCCCAGCCCTCTTCCTCGGCGCGCAGCAGGCCGATGGGCAGCGGGTCGGGCACCGGGCGGCCGAGCTTGTCCACGACGATCTGGCCGTCGAGCAGGCCGAGGAAGCGCCAGCGTTTCGGCATCGCGACCTGCCGCTGCCGCTGTTGGCCCGGGTCGTCGGGGCGTTCCCCGGGCGGCGGGGAGCCGGGGCGGGCGGCGCGGACCGCCCAGGACGCGCGGGCCGGGCGCAGCTTGCCGAGGACCTTCTGCCAGGCGTCGGGGCCCGGCTTCTGCCAGTACTCGGCGGCGGCGGCCGCCTCGGCGGGCGTCAGCCGGGGGTCGAAGGGGGTGAGCAGGATGTCGTCCGGGTAGATCCGCACGCGCAGGGTGCTCGGCTCCCACCAGATGGTCTCCACCCGCACCGGCAGCAGGGCGACGGGGTCGGTGTTGCCGTCGGGGAAGAGCGCCGCGCCCTCGCCCAGGGCGCGGGTCAGTTCCTCCTCGGCGTCGGCGACGAGGCTGTTGGACTGCTCGGCCGTCCGTTGCAGTTCCGTGAGGGCGGCCTCGGCCTCGGTGAGCAGTTCGGCGCTGGGGCGCTGGCCGATCTGGACGGGGTCGGGCAGTCCGGCCCGGATGTGCTCCTGGAGGCGCCGTACGACGGCCTCCTGCTCGTCCGCGAGGGCCTGGGCGGTATCCGCGTCGGTGCGTGCCCGGTCCAGTTGCGCGCGGGCGGCGAAGGCGTCCGTCATGTCGGGGGTGCTCCTGTCCTCGCGCGGTGGTCAGCCGCCCAGCAAGGTGGTGGCCCGGAAGGCCAGTTGGAACGGCTGCTGGAAGGCGATGCGGGCCATGTCGGCCGGGTCGTGGCCCCACAGCGGGGGGTCGGGCTGCCGGGTCGGTGGTCCGGGTGCGGGGTCGAGCCGGACGCACGCGGCCTCGGGCACTCCGACGGCGCCCCAGGTCAGGTCCGCCCAGGTCTTCAGCTCCTCGGGCGGCCCCCCTGAGTCGAACCCGAACTGGGTGCCGCGCATGGGTTCGCGGAAGACGAAGAACCAGTCCTCGGCGCGGGCCCGGGCCGCGTCGAGACCGGCGAACAGATAGAGCACCGTGGACTCGTCCAGCGCGAGCGGGGTGGCCGGCACTCCGTCGAACGTGGGGGGCAGCTTGCCGTCGACGCCACGTACGGCGAGCAGGGCGGTGCCGGGGAAGCGGCGCAGCAGGTCGCCGCGCACGAGGAGCACCAGGTTGCCCTGGCCGCCGGTGCGCAACCGGCTGCCCAGCGGGGTGTCCGGCGGCCACAGCGCGATCTCCTCGACGTCCGCGTCGTCACCGGGCCAGAACCGGGCGAAGGGGGTGCCGCGCTGGTCGGTGGGGAACTCCCGCCACAGCAGTTCCCGGTTGAACTCGTGGTTGAGTCCGACGAGCAGGGCGGCGACGAACTCGGGGTTGGTCTCCAGCAGGGTCACCGAGTCGGGCGGCAGCGCGCTGATGCCGGGCAGCGCCCACTCGGGCCAGCGCGCCAGGAGTTCTTCGGCGATGGGCACGGTGAACTTGGGGTGGGCCATGATCGGCCGCAGGGGGCGGGCGTCGGTCGGGGCGCGCTCCGCCCAGAAGTCGGCGGGGATGCGGTCGGTCATGCGCAGCATCTGGAGCCGCGCCGCGGCGAGTCCGGCGCGCAGTTCGCCCGGCAGGCCGTTCTCGGGCGCGTCGTCGCCCATGACGCCCATGTCTCTCAGCCCCCGCGTCAGGACCGGGTCGGCCGGCTGGTCGTCGGGGGTGTCCCCGCTCGCGCCACGCCGGGCGCGGCGGGCGAGGGCGCCGTTGCTGCGGGTCAGCCGGACGAACGAGGTGCTCGCCGTGCCGGCCAGCACCCTGTCCTTGGCCGAGGCCAGCAGACCGGCCAGGGTGGTCCCGATCACCTCCGGTGCCGTCCCGGACTCGTCCGGCTCCGTGGCGGCCAGGGTGGTCTCGGACGCGACGGACGCGGGGACGGACAGCGCCATGCGGCCGCTGACCGGTGCCATGACGGTGACGAGGTCGGCGACCCCGAGGGGGTCCAGATGCTTGCGCTGGGCCCGCTCGGCCGCGGCGGCGGCCAGTTCCCCGGTCGCCAGCAGCCGGTTGGCCTGCCGGATCTCGCCGACCTGTTCCCAGGCCCGGGCCATCAGGAACTCCTGCTCCAGCTGCACGTAGCGGGTGCCGAGCGCGGCCGCCACCCGGCGGCGGACCTCCAGGTTGAGGGTGTTCATCCAGCTGTCCGGCTCGTCGGGCACGGTCTGCCGGCCGGTGTGGTGGCTGCCGTAGAGCGGCGGGGCGACGGCGACCGTGTCCCGGTCCTCGACCGGCTGTCCGTCACCTTCCTCGGCCGGCTGGTCCGCCCCCTCCTCGCCCGGTGTCACGGGCTCCTCGCGGCGCCGGGCCGGTGCGTCGAGGCGTTGGGTGAGCAGGGTGCGGAACCGGTCCTGTGCGACGGGGTCCGACCAGGTCTCGGGCACCGCCGTGCCGGGGGGCCGCAGTGCGCCGTCCATGGGCACGGTGGCCGGTCCGGTGGCCGGCTCGGCGGGCCAGGGACGGCCGACGTCGATGGTGCGGCTGCCGAGTCCGGCCTCGGCGGCGGGCCGGAAGCGCAGCCGGCGGGCCAGTTCCTCGAAGGTGCCCGCCTTCCCGGTGCGGAATCTCCACCAGTGGTAGACGGGCAGGTCGACGGTGTCCCGCCCGGCGATCGGCCAGGCGTCCTCGGTGGCCGCTCCCCCGGGCGTCACGTTCAGGCCCGCGTCGCGTCCGGCGGCGGTGGCGGGCACCAGGGCGGCGATCCAGCCGCGGTCCGGGGCCAGTCGGCGCGGGCACAGCAGTCGTGCCACGACGTCGGCCGAGTGGGCGCGCAGCCCCTGCTCCACGAGCGTCCGCGCACCGACGTCGTCGGTGACGTTGTCGGGCAGCCGCGCCTCCACATGGGCCCAGGCCCACCGCTCGGCCGGCGGGGGCAGCGCGGCGACGGGAGCGGTGAGCACCGGGAGCGGGCGCGCGTCACGCGGTGGCGCCGCTTCGTCCTCGGCCAGCACGATCAGCGCGAGCCAGGGCTGCGGGGTGGGGCCGCCCGAGGGGAACGCCGTTCCCGGGGACAGCAGCCAGGGCAGGTCGGCGTGCGCCAGCTCCACCCCGGCGAGCACGTTCTCCGCGGCGTCGGCGGTGCCGGGCGGTGGTTCCTCCCGCAGGACCATGGTGCGTTCGAACCCGAACACGTCTCCCGGTCCCACCAGCGACAGCGTCGGTCCCTGCACCGGCGGCGGCTCCTCACGGCGGCCGTCGATGTCACGGGCGAACCGTACCGACGTCGCCAGCGCCTGGCCCTGGGCCGAGGCGGCGGCCCCGAGTCGCGCCGAGGAGAAGAACCAGCGCGTGCTCATGGATGGACCTCCCAGCGCTCGACGAGCTGCACCGCGTCCTGCGGTCGCGCGAGTCGTCCGCGGACCGCCTCCCACGCGTCCGTCGTGGCATCGACCAGCGTGACGTCGTCCAGCAGTGGTTGCAGCGTGTCGGCGGCGGCCACGGTGAGCGTCGGCGGGCGTACGGTGACGGCCGCTTCGCGTGTGCGCCACCGTTCCAGCCGCTCGGCGGCGCTGACCCCGTAGACCGCCTCGCGGCGGAAGAACCCCGGCCAGGAGGAGAACTGCCGCTCGGGCAGGGGCGGTTCGTAGCCCGTCTCGTAGCCGTCGT
>JABFXD010000020.1 GCA_013361925.1 Streptomyces sp.
CTCAACGAGGTCTGGAACCACGTCTCGTCGACCTATCCCGACCTCTACGGCTTCAAGAACTACGGCTGGGACCAGGTCATGGCCAACAAGGGCAGCATCAACTACTGCGTCCGCTGGGAGTCGGACGCCCCCGTCAGCACCGCGCTGCGCGACCAGATCCACGCCGCCCTGAAGAAGCAGTGGGGCAAGTGGATGGCGGCCATGCTCGACAACGGCACCGGCACCAACGCCTGGCCGTACGCGAGCGTTCCGGTCAACATCGTCGGCTGGGCGGTGAAGAACCGCTCCACGCTCCAGTGGACGGACAACTCCGTCGACATCTACGCCGGCAACCTCGACAGCGCGGGCGCCCCGCAGTGCGCCCCCGACTGCGGACGCTTCTTCCACCAGGACGGCGACTACTCCAGGTGTCCCGGCGGAGTCACCCGCCACTACGACCAGTCCCTGTGGCTGACCAAGGGCTTCCAGGGCGGCGCCGGCGGTGACTGGGGACAGCGCGTCGGACAGGAGTACTTCACCGGCGCCCTGGCCCAGGAGAACATCCACATCTATCTCCACGAGGTCGGCCATACCTTCGGTCTGGACGACTTCTACGACTGGACGCCGACCGGCCAGTGCTGTTTCCTCATGAACGCCGGATCGGCCACGCAGATCACGGACTTCGACAAGTGGATGCTGCGTGACTTCTGGCGCCATCTGAAGAGCCGTTACGGACTCTGACCGGCACGAGGAGCGCGGGTGGGCGACGTGGACAGACCGGCGGCGCCGGTCCTGGTGACCGGCGGCAGCGGCTTCGTCGGCAGTCATCTGGTGAAGCGGCTCCTGGAGCGCGGCCACCAGGTCCGCACCACGGTCCGCGCCACCGCCCCCTCACCGAAGACCAGGCCCCTTCTCGCCCTGCGGGACCGATTCCCGGGCAGGCTCGACCTGTTCGCGGCGGACCTGCTCGTCGAGGGCTCCTTCGACGAGGCGGCGCGGGGCTGCGCGACCGTCTTCCATGTCGCCTCCCCGTTCCTCATGCCGGAGAAGATCAAGGACGGCCGGCGGGACGTCGTCGAGCCCGCGCTGCTCGGCACCCGCAATGTCATCGGGTCGATCGAACGCACCCCGACCGTCCGCCGCCTGGTGTTCACGTCCACCGTCGGCGCGATCTTCGGCGACTACATCGACGTACTGGAGACGATGAGGGACCAGGTCCTCACGGAGGAGTACGTCAACACCACCAGCACGGTGGAGAACAACCCGTACCACTACGCCAAGACGGTCGCCGAACAGGCGGCCTGGGCGGCGGCGAAGGCGCAGGACCGCTGGCGGATGGTGGCGCTCAACCCCGGACTGATCCTCGGCCCGTCCCTCACCCCCGCCTCCGAGTCCGGCAGCCTCTTCCTCCTGGAGGAGCTGTTCAAGGGCTACTTCTTCTACGGCGCCCCGGACTTCAGCTTCACCACGGTCGACGTGCGGGACGTCGCCGACGCGCACATCGCGGCGGCGGAGCACGAGGACGCGCACGGCCGGTACATCCTCGCGGCGGAGACCATGAGTTCCTTCTACGACATGGCCCGCGTCCTGCGCGCCCACCGCCCCCGCGACCTCCGGCTGCCCCGAACCCGTCTGCCGCACTGGCCGGTGCGCATCCTGGGCCCCGCCTTCGGGCTGTCCCAGGACTACATCCGCAAGCACCTCGGCATCCGCTTCCGCGTCGACAACCACCGCAGCCGCGACGAACTCGGCGTCACCTACCGCCCGTTCGAGGAGACGATCCTCGATCACCACCGGGCCTGGCGGACGCCGACGGGATGACCGTCACCCGGTGGAAGTTGCACACGTCCGCCGTGTCGGCCTGCGGCGCCTGATGGGCCTTGAGGGCCATGCTGACCAGGCTCATCAGCAGATCGACGTCCGTGTCGCAGTCGAGGTGGACGGTGACCCAGCGGGAACCCGGGACCAGCCGGATGGCCGTCGACTCCGAGAGGTCGGCGGCGAAGCGGTCGAGCGCCCGGTCGGTGAGATGCAGATCCACGTCGTGGGCGGAGTGGAAGTGCACGATCTCGCTGCGGCCGGCGCGCAGGGCGCTTCCGGTACCGCAACTGGCCTGCCCCGTACGGAGGTCGGGCCAGACTCGCAGGCGCTCCAGGGCGCGCTCGGCCAGCGTCATGCACCCATCGTCGCCCGCTCACCGCGTCGCAACCAGGGGTTGAGCGAAACGTAACCGGGGCGTGAGGTCCCTCCTTCGGAGGAAAAGTGACGTCCCTTTCGGTTCAACAGGCAACCTCGACACACCATTTACCAGTCTCACAGGTTGCTCACAGAACCGGCCCGGGCGCGTTGGGGTGCGCCCGTACCAGTGGCCGGCCGGTGGGCTGTCCAGTCCGATGCCACTGACCATGGCACTCGCAGACGAGGAACCGATGACCAGTCAGTACCAACGCAGCCGCGCCCGACGCGTGGCGCTCGCGGCCTCGGCCGCACTCACCGTCGTCGTCACCGGCGCCGGGGCCGCTCCCGGCGCCGGCGCGGCGCAGGCCGCCACACCCGGCAAGCCGAAGCTGAAGCTCATCGCCGCGTCGAACGCCGTGACGCTCGACCGGTGGGAGGGGGAACCCGGGGTCTACCTCGACCTCGGGACGTATGTCACCGTCGACAACGCGCCGCTGGAGTTCCAGGTGAAGCGCAAGTCGTACAAGGACCCGGTGGTCGCGCAGCAGATCCTGCGGGACGCGAAGGGCAAGAAGATCGGGAGCAAGGCCCTGCCCGCGGGGCTGGTGAAGGACTTCTCCGGGCTGCCCGGCTTCCTGGAGGTGTCCATCAAGAACGCGCAGGGCCAGGAGGTGTCGAAGCCCAAGGGCACGTTCTGCCCGAACAACGCCTCGGGCCGGCTCCGTCCGGACGCCCCGGCGACCTCGCACTACCCGGAGAGCTGCCCCACCAACCCGTTCACCCTGGGCTCGGTGTGGGGTGTCGAGAAGGGCTGGGCGGCCAACTCCTCCACCGTCGACTACGACAAGCCGGTCGACCTGCCGGCCGGTGAGTACACGGCCAAGGTGTCCGTCGCCAAGAAGTACCGGGACGCCTTCGGCATCCCGAACGACCAGCGGACCATCAAGGTGACCGTCCGCCAGATCAGCGACGGCGGCGGGGGCGGGGGTGCGGGCCGCGGCATGAGCGCCCAGCACGGCGGCCACGACATGGCCGGCATGTCCGGCATGGCGGGTCACTCCATGGCCCACCACTACGGCCCGCGCGGCGCCGACGAGCCCACCCCGGGCGCCCTGTCGCACGCCCTGGAGGACCGGGGCCTGGCCCACCACCTGGGCGACGGCGCCGGGCACACCGACGGCTCCCGGATCGCGCCCGCGCTCAAGCCCAACAGCAAGCGGCCCACCGGCCGGGCGGGCGTGGCGTCGAACGTGCCCAAGCCGGACCTGCGTTCGCTGCCCGCCTGGGACATCGCCATCACCGACGGCGAGGACGGCGACGTGGCGGGCAAGGACTACCTGGCCTTCAGCGCCAACGTCTGGAACGCGGGACCGGCGCCGCTCGTCGTCGACGGTTTCCGCAAGCCGGGCGCCGACCTGATGGACGCGTACCAGTACTTCTACGACGCCAAGGGCAAGCAGATCGGCTACGCGCCCACCGGCACCATGGAGTGGGACCCGCGCGTCGGCCACGAGCACTGGCACTTCACCGACTTCGCCAGCTACCGGCTGCTGAGCGCGGACAAGCAGGACATCGTCAAGAGCGGCAAGGAGGCGTTCTGCCTCGCCAACACCGACGCGATCGACTACACGGTGAAGAACGCCAACTTCAAGCCGTACAACACCGATCTGTCGACGGCCTGCGGCCAGCAGAACTCCATCTCGGTCCGTGAGGTCCTCGACGTCGGCTCCGGCGACACCTACACCCAGTACCGTCCCGGCCAGTCCTTCGACGTGACGGACCTGCCGAACGGCACGTACTACATCGAGGTCATCGCCAACCCGGAGAAGCGTCTCCAGGAGACGAACCTGAAGAACAACGTCGCCCTGCGCAAGGTGGTTCTCGGCGGTACGCCGGGCCACCGCACGGTCCAGGTCCCGCCGGTCGACCTGATCAACGCGCCCTGACAGTTCGATGGGGCTGAGGGGATCAGGGCGGTGGGAACACCGCCCTGATCTCCCAGCCGTGCCCTTCGCGAGGTCCCGCCGTCAGCTCACCGCCCAGCGCCGTGACCCGCTCCTTCAGGCCGACGAGCCCGAATCCGCCGCCGTGCGCGGCGTCCGGGAGCTGGGTGCCGCCGCGCCCGTCGTCGGCCACGGACACCACCAGCCGCCCGCCGTCGAGACGGAGCCGTACGTCCACCCGGGTCGCGTCGGCCGCGTGCCGGCGTACGTTCGTCAGCGCCTCCTGCACCACCCGGAAGGCCGCCGCCTGCACCTCGTGCGGCAGGTCGGCCGGGACGTCGGAGCGCAGGGTGACGGTCTGACCGGGCCCCTGACCGGGACTCTGGTCGGGGTTCTGACCGTGGCTCCGGCCGGGGTTCGCGAAACGCGAGGTCAGCTCGGCGATGCCGGCGAGGTCGCCGACGGGCCGGTGGTCCGCCGCCCCGCCCGTGGCGTCCCGCAGCACCCCGACCGTGCGGCGCATGGAGGCGAGCGCCTCGGTCGCGGCGCCCTCGATACCGGCGAGGACCGGGTCCAGGGCCTGCGGCTGCGTGGCGGCCATCATGCGGGCCATCTGGGTCTGCACGAGGATGCCGGTCACATGGTGGGCGACGAAGTCGTGCAGGTCGGCCGCGATGGCGAGGCGTTCCTCGCGACGGGTGTCGGCGACGGCGACGGTCCTGCGGTAGTCCAGGGACCGCAGATACGCGGCGAGCGAGGCGACGAGCACGGCGAGAAGCGCGCCGATCAGCAGATAGCCCGGTGCCTCCTTCTCGGTGAGCGACCCGTAGTACCGGGCGGGTGTGACGAGCAGCGCCGTCGCGTCCAGCAGCCCGCACACCACGGCCCAGCGGGGCGGACAGTGCCGTACGGCGATGAACAGCAGGCACAGCAGCACGGCGGTCTCGCCCGGACCGAAGACGCCGGTGCGCTGCCCGGCGTACGCCGTCGCCGTGTAGAGGAGCGAGGCGAGCGCGGGCACGGCGGTGCGCAGCGGCGGGGTGAGCCAGGCGGGGCGACGCGCGGGCGGCCACAGGACGGCGGCCAGACCGACGGCGAGGACCAGCGCCGGGCGCAGGGCGCCGAAGCCCGCGCTGCCCGAGGACAGCACGTCGACGACCGCCAGCGCGAGCAGCGCACCGACGCAGGCACCTCGCCCCACGCCCCGGAGGGAAGGGGACTTCATACGGCTCACGTTAGGCGGCGGCGACGTCCGCGACCTCGGCCGAACGGCCGAGGGACGGGTGGGGCCGGCGGGAGTTGTGAAACAAGGCGTGACGCGTGGGGGAGATTCGGTACCGGACTCCTGTGCGTGGCGCACCTGCGCGAGAGGCTCGGATCCCGCAGGGCTGGTGTTGCCGTGAAGTGAACCGGCCGCCCTGTCGCGCCATCGCTCGGAAGGCCCTTTTGAAGTGAACGCTCCCACCCCCCACAGAACCGCCGCCGCACGTCTCGCGCTGGCCGTCGGTTCCGCCCTCCTGCTCACCTCGTGCGGGGTCGTCGACGCCGCGGACGGCGGCGACAGCACGCAGCGCCCGGAGAAGCGGGAGGACCTCACGGTGGGGCTGCTCCTGCCGGACAAGGAGACCAAGCGGTTCGAGAAGTTCGACTACCCCCTCATCAAGGCCCGCGTCGCCGACCTCACCCACGGCAAGGGCAAGGTCCGCTACGCCAACGCCGAGGCGAGCGCGAAGCGCCAGAGCACGCAGTTCGACCAGATGATCGCCGCGCGCGTCGACGCGATCCTGGTGGACGCGGTCGACGCCAAGGCCATCGCACCGGACGTACGCAAGGCGAAGGAGGCGGGCATCCATGTCATCGCCTACGACCGTCTCGCCGAGGGCCCGGTCGACGCGTACATATCCCACGACAACGAGCTGGTCGGCGAGGTCCAGGGCCGCGCCATCATGGAGGCGCTCGGCACCGAGGCCGAGACCAGCAAGATCGTCATGCTGAACGGCTCACCCGCCGACCCCAACACGGCCCGCTTCAAGCAGGGTGCGCTCGGCGTCCTCCAGAACAAGGTCTCCATCGCCAAGTCGTACGACGTCCAGGAGTGGCTCCCGAAGGTCGCCGAGGCGGACATGGAGAAGGCCATCGCGGCGGTCGGCCTGAACAACATCGCCGCGGTCTACTCGGCGAACGACGGCATGGCGGGCGCGGCGATCGACGCGCTGAAGAAGGCGGGCGCGACCACGCTCCCGCCGGTCACCGGCCAGGACGCCGACCTGCCGGCGGTGCAGCGGATCGTCGCGGGCGAGCAGTACATGACGGTCTACAAGTCCTTCCTGGAGGAGGCCAACAACGCCGCGGAGATCGCCGTCGCCAAGATCCAGGAGCAGGACATCATGTTCGACTCCCTCACCCAGGACACCGTGGACAGCCCCACCCAGGACGACATCCCCTCGATGCTGGTCCCGGTGGTCGCCCTGACCAAGGACAACATCAGGACCACGGTGATCAAGGACGGCGTCTACACGGTCAAGGACATCTGCACACCGGAGTACGCGGCGGACTGCGCGGCGATCGGGCTGGAGTAGGGCGGGGTGGGCGGCGGTGGCCGCTGGTCTGATCGTCAGCGGCCGCTTAGGGTCGGGGGTATGTCTCTGAGCGTGACGGACGTCGATCGTTTCGAGGCCTCCAGGTATCGCCTGCAGGCTCTGGCCTACCGGCTGCTCGGCTCGGTCGGGGAGGCCGAGGACGCCGTACAGGAGACGTTCCTGCGGTGGCAGGCCGCCGACACCGGGCGGATCGAGGTGCCCGAGGCCTGGCTGACCAAGGTCCTCACCAACCTCTGCCTCAACGAACTGACCTCCGCCCGCGCCCGCCGTGAGACGTATGTCGGCCAGTGGCTCCCCGAACCCCTCCTCGGCGGCGACCCCATGCTCGGCCCCGCCGACACGGCCGAACAGCGCGAGTCGGTGTCGTACGCCGTGCTCACCCTGATGGAGCGGCTCTCGCCCAACGAGCGCGCGGTGTACGTGCTGCGCGAGGCCTTCGACTACCCGCACCGCGAGATCGCCGAGATCCTCGACCTCACCGAGTCCGCCTGCCAGCAGATCTACCACCGCGCCAAGCAGCACGTCGCGGACGACAAGGCGCGCAGAGCCCGCGCCGAGACCGACGAGGCCGCCGCCCGCCAGATCGTCGAGGAGTTCCTCGCCGCCGCGACCAGCGGTGACACCAGCTCTCTCGTACGCCTGCTCACCGACGACGCGATGAGCGTCGGCGACGGCGGCGGGAAGATCCCGGCCCGCACCACCCCGTTCGCAGGCGCCCTGTCGGTCGCGAAGTTCCTGCGGGGCCTGTTCAAGCCCGCCCAGGTCAAGCGGGACTACGCGGGCGGCCGGGCCGAGATGTACGCCTGGACGGCGAACGGCGAGCCCGCCGCCGTCGCGGTCGTGGACGGCCGGGTCGTGGGGATCATGTGTCTGGAGGTCACCGCCGAGGGCATCGTCGCGGTCCGCAACCAGGTCAACCCCGACAAGCTGACGCGGGCGACCGAGCAGTGGGCGGCCGTCGACCACGGAAAGCCGCTGTTCCTGGCGTTCTGAGCAGGCTGGGGAGCAGCTGTGACGCAGCTCACATCCCGCCTCTGTCAGGAATCAAGTCCCTGTCCGGTTCAAGGTGCGAGCCCGAACCCGAACCGGACAGGAGCCCGAACCATGAAGCACCACATCGTCGTCCTCGGAGCCGGCTACGCCGGAGCGATCACCGCCGGGCGCATCGCCCGCCGGCTGCGCCGCGACGACGTCCGGATCACCCTCGTCAACGCCGAGCCCGACTTCGTCGAACGCGTCCGCATGCACCAGCTGGCCACCGGCCAGGACCTCACGCCCCGCCCGCTCGCGGACATGTTCAAGAACACGGGTGTCGAACTCCGCATCGGCCGGGTCACGTCGGTCGACGTGGACGCGAAGACGGTCACCGTCGACGGTACGACCGAGGAACGCCTCCCCTACGACACTCTCGTCTACGCCCTCGGCAGCCGCTGGGCCGACCAGGGCGTCCCCGGTGTCACCGAGCACGCCCACCAGATCGCGAGCCGCCCCGGCGCCCTCCGGCTGCGCGACCGCCTCACCGAACTGACCGCCGGTGCCCCCGTGGTCGTCGTCGGCGCCGGCCTCACCGGCCTCGAACTCGCCACGGAACTCGCCGAGACGCGGCCCGACCTCGACGTCGCCCTCGTCGCCCGCGGCGGTCTCGGCGACTGGCTGTCCCCCAAGGGCCGGGCCCATGTCCGCAAGGTCGCCGCGGACCTGAACATCACCGTCCACGACCACACGACGGTGACCGCCGTGGACGACGGAGCGGTACGTACGGCGACCACGGCCCCGATCCCCGCCACCGTCACCGTCTGGACCGCCGGCTTCGGAGTCCACCCCATCGCCGCCGCGACCTCCCTGGAGGTCACCGGCACCGGCCAGATCGTCGTGGACGACACCATGCGCTCGGTCTCGCACCCCGACGTGTACGCCGTCGGCGACGCCGCGTACGCGATGGGCCCCGGCGACAAGCCGCTGCGCATGTCCTGCGCCTCGGCCACACCGGCCGCCTGGCAGGCCGCCGACGCCATCGCCGCCCGCCTCGCCGACGTCAAGGTCCCCAAGGCGCCGATCCGTTACTTCCACCAGTGCATCAGCCTCGGCCGCCAGCAGGGCCTCATCCAGATGGTCAAGGCCGACGACACGGTGACGGACCGCGCGTGGGCGGGGCGCGGGGCGGCCCGCTACAAGGAGTTCATCTGCAAGGGCGCGTACTGGGG
>JABFXD010000514.1 GCA_013361925.1 Streptomyces sp.
GGCGCAGCCCCGCCCCGCGGCCCCGCGCGCCACGGCCCCGCGCCCGCTCCGGCTCGGCAGCCCCCGGCCCCGGCTGCGCATGGTCAGCCTCGCCCTGACCCTGGTGATGATCGCCTTCGTCGTCCGACTGCTCCAGGTCCAGGCCGTCGACGCGAGCACCTACGCGGCCAAGGCCGAGCAGAACCGGTACGTCGGCTACACCCTGGCCGCCGAGCGCGGCCAGATCACCGACCGGGCCGGCGTGGCCCTCGCGACCAGCGTGGACGCGTACGACATCACGGCCGACCCCACGCTCTTCAAGCGCAAGCAGCTCAAGATCGACGACGGGCCCGAGCAGGCCGCCGCGCTGCTCGCCCCGATTCTCGGACAGGAGCAGAGCGAGCTGACCGAGAAGCTCCGCACCAAGGGGCAGTACGTCAAGCTCGCCGGGCGGCAGACACCGCAGGTCTGGAAGCAGATCAAGGACCTCAAGAGCGCGCTCGCCACGAAGGCCGAGGAGGGCACCGGCGTCAATGTGCTCGCCGGTGTCTTCGCCGTCGCCACCAGCAAGCGCGTGTACCCCAACGGGGATCTGGCCGCCGGGATACTGGGCTGGGTCAACGCCGACGGCAAGGGCGGCGGCGGGGTCGAGCAGCAGCTGAACAAGCTGCTGACGGGCAAGGACGGCAAGATCCGGTACGCCCAGTCCGGCGGCCGGCAGGTCCCGACGGCGGGCTCGACGGAGACGCCCGCCGTGCCCGGCAGCGACGTCGAGCTCACCATCGACCGTGACATCCAGTGGGCCGCGCAGAACGCGATCACCGAGCAGGTGCAGAAGTCCAAGGCGGACCGCGGGTACGTGATAGTGCAGGACACGAAGACCGGCGAGATCCTCGCCATGGCCAACTCACCCGGCTTCGACCCCGGCGACCTCTCCCAGGCCGACCCCGGCACCCTGCACAACTGGGCCGTGGAGGACGCCTACGAGCCCGGCTCCACCGCCAAGGTCATGTCGATGGCCGCCGTACTGGAGGAGAACACCGCGACGCCGCTGACGCATGTCACCGTGCCCAACCGGCTGCACCGCGGCGACCGCCTCTTCAAGGACGACATCGACCACAAGACCTGGTACCTCACGCTCAACGGCGTGCTCGCCATGTCCAGCAACATCGGCACCATCCTGGCCACCGGCCAACTCGGCAAGACCCAGGCGCAGTCCAACCAGATCCTCTACTCCTACCTGCGCAAGTTCGGCCTCGGCAGCTACAGCGGGCTGGACTTCCCGGGTGAGACCAAGGGCATCCTCGCGGCGCCCCAGGACTGGTCGACCTCGCAGCAGTACACGATTCCTTTCGGCCAGGGCGTCTCCCTCAACGCGATGCAGGCCGCCTCCGTCTACTCGACGATCGCCAACGGCGGCGTACGCGTCGAACCCACCCTGGTGCGCGGCACGCAGGGGCCCGACGGACGCTTCACGCCCGCCGCGCAGCCCAAGAAGGCAAGGGTGATCAGCGCGAAGACGGCGAAGACCCTCGCCCAGATGCTGGAGTCGGTCGTGGACGACGAGGCGGGCACCGGTGCCAAGGCGCGCATTCCGGGGTACCGGGTCGCGGGCAAGACGGGTACGGCCAACCGTGTGGATCCGGCCACCGGCAAGTACCACGGCTACACCTCGTCGTTCGCCGGGTTCGCGCCCGCCGACAGCCCCCGGATCACCGTGTACTGCGCCATCCAGAACGCCACCAAGGGCAGTTATTTCGGCGGTCAGATCTGCGGCCCCGTCTACAAGCAGGTCATGGAGTTCGCCCTGAAGTCCCTCCAGGTCCCGCCGACGGGAACCAAGTCCGCCTCTCTCCCCGTCACCTTCACACCCTGATCAGTACGAGCAGCCAGGAACCACCTCGTGACAACGATCACTCCCGATTCCGGGAACCAGAGCACGTCCACGCCCTCGCTTCGCTCCGAAGCGGGTGTGCCCGGTACGCTCACCGCCGTGCCACACGCTGATCAGTCCCAAACCACCCAGAAGGGCCATCCCGTGACATATCCGGGACCGCCCCGGCCGGTCCGGGTCTCCGCCACACCCCTCGCGGAACTCGCCGATCAGCTGGGTGCCGAGCAGCCGGACAGTACCGCCGAGGTCACGGGCATCACCCATGACTCCCGCGCGGTCCGCCCCGGCGACCTGTACGCCGCCCTCCCGGGCGCCCGCCTGCACGGCGCCGACTTCGTGACCCAGGCCGCCGGCCTCGGCGCGGTCGCCGTGCTCACCGACCCGACCGGCGCCGAGCGCGCCGCGGCGACCGGTCTGCCGGTCCTCGTGGTGGACGATCCACGCGCGGGGATGGGCGAACTGGCGGCCACCATCTACGGCCGCCCGGGCCGCGATCTGCTCCAGATCGGCATCACCGGCACCTCCGGCAAGACCACCACCGCCTATCTGGTCGAGGGCGGGCTGAAGACCAAGAACAACACCGGTCTGATCGGCACGGTCGAGATGCGGATCGGCGACGAGCGCATCAAGTCCGAGCGCACCACCCCCGAAGCCACCGACCTCCAGGCCCTGTTCGCGGTCATGCGCGAACGCGGTGTCGAGGCCGTCGCGATGGAGGTCTCCAGCCACGCCCTGGTCCTCGGCCGGGTCGACGGCTGTGTCTTCGACATCGGGGTGTTCACCAACCTCAGCCCGGAACACATGGAGTTCCACTCCGACATGGAGGACTACTTCCGGGCCAAGGCACAGCTGTTCACGCCGAAACGCAGCAAGCTGGGCGTCGTCAACTTCGACGACGAGTACGGCCGCCGGCTCGTCGGGGAGGCCACGGTCCCCGTGGTCACCTTCTCCGCCGAGGGGCACCCTGACGCCGACTGGCGCGCCGAGAACGTCCAGGTCGGCCCGATGGACTCGACGTTCACCGTGATCGGTCCCGAGGGCGAGCGCATCCACGCCAGGTCACCGCTGGCCGGTCCCTTCAACGTGGCCAACACGCTCGCCGCGATCGTCGCCCTCGCCGTCGCCGGGCTCGACCCGCAGACCGCCGCCGACGGCGTCGCCGCGGTGCCGGGCGTGCCGGGCCGGCTGGAGCGCGTGGACGCCGGACAGCCCTATCTCGCGGTCGTGGACTACGCCCACAAGACCGACGCCGTCGAATCGGTCCTCAAGGCGCTCCGCAAGGTCACCGAGGGCAGCCTGCACGTCGTGCTCGGCTGCGGCGGCGACCGGGACACGACCAAGCGCGCGCCGATGGGCGCCGCCGTGGCGCGGCTCGCCGACACCGCCGTACTGACCTCCGACAACCCCCGCTCCGAGGACCCCCTCGCGATCCTCGCCACCATGCTCCAGGGCGCGGCGTCCGTGCCGGTGCACGAGCGCGGCGAGGTCCAGGTCTTCGAGGACCGGGCCGCCGCGATCGCCGCCGCCGTCGCCCGGGCACGGCCCGGGGACACCGTGCTGGTCGCGGGCAAGGGCCATGAGCAGGGCCAGGACATCGCCGGGGTGGTCCGTCCCTTCGACGACCGCCAGGTGCTTCGAGAAGCCATCCAGAAGACCCAGGGATGAACTTGTGATCGCCCTCTCTCTCGCCGAGATCGCAGCAGTCGTCGGCGGGCAGACGCACGACATACCGGATCCGTCCGTCCAGGTCACCGGGCCGGTCGTCCGGGACTCCCGAGAAGTGGGGTCCGGCAGTCTCTTCGTCGCC
Organism: Streptomyces sp.; assembly: GCA_013361925.1. Taxonomy (GTDB): domain Bacteria; phylum Actinomycetota; class Actinomycetes; order Streptomycetales; family Streptomycetaceae; genus Streptomyces. The sequence goes on from JABFXD010000514.1 coordinate 3,681, forward strand.
TTCGTCGGCGAGCGCGTCGACGGCCACGACTTCGCGGCCCAGGTCGTCGAGGCGGGTGCGGTCGCCGTGCTGGCGTCGCGCCCCGTCGGCGTGCCGGCGATCGTCGTGGACGACGTCCAGAAGGCCCTCGGCGCCCTCGCGCGTGAGGTCGTACGACGGCTCGGCGCGACCCTCGTGGCGCTGACCGGCTCGGCCGGCAAGACCAGCACCAAGGACCTGATCGCCCAGGTGCTCCAGCACAAGGCGCCGACGGTGTGGACGCCGGGCTCGCTCAACAACGAGATCGGGCTCCCGCTGACCGCCCTGTCCGCCACCGAGGAGACGCAGTTCCTCGTGCTGGAGATGGGCGCCCGCGGCATCGGCCACATCCGCTACCTCGCCGAACTGACGCCCCCGAAGATCGGCCTCGTCCTCAACGTCGGCACCGCCCACATCGGCGAGTTCGGCGGCCGGGAGCAGATCGCGCAGGCCAAGGGCGAACTGGTCGAGGGGCTTCCGCCGGCGGAAGAAGGCGGTACGGCGGTCCTCAACGCCGACGATCCCCTCGTACGGGCCATGGCGTCCCGTACGAAGGCGAAGGTGATCCTTTTCGGAGAGTCCGACGAAGCGGACGTACGCGCCGAGAACGTGAGACTCACGGACACGGGACAGCCCGCCTTCAGGCTTCGCACACCCTCCGGTGACAGCGACGTGACCATGCGCCTGTACGGTGAGCACCACGTGTCGAACGCGCTCGCCGCGGCCGCCGTCGCCCATGAGCTGGGCATGTCCGCGGAAGAGATCGCCACCGCGCTCTCCGAGGCGGGCTCCCTCTCCCGCTGGCGGATGGAGGTCACCGAGCGCCCGGACGGCGTGACCGTCGTCAACGACGCCTACAACGCCAACCCCGAATCCATGCGGGCCGCATTGCGCGCGCTCGTGGCCATGGGCCGGGGGCGGCGGACCTGGGCGGTGCTCGGCAAGATGGCCGAGCTCGGGGACGAGGCGCTCGCCGAGCACGACGCGGTCGGACGGCTCGCCGTCCGGCTCAACGTCAGCAAGCTCGTCGCGGTCGGGGGCAGGGAAGCGTCCTGGCTGCAACTGGGCGCATATAACGAGGGTTCGTGGGGTGAGGAGTCGGTGCACGTGTCCGACGCACAGGCGGCGGTCGACCTGTTGCGCAGTCAGCTGCGCCCGGGAGACGTCGTACTCGTGAAGGCGTCCCGTTCGGTCGGCCTGGAGAGTGTCGCCGCGGCGCTGCTCGGCGCCGAGGGTGAGGTTGCCGCGCGATGATGAAGCAGATCCTGTTCGCAGGAGTCATTGGTCTGTTCCTGACCCTGGTCGGCACCCCGCTGCTGATCAAGCTGCTCGCGCGCAAGGGCTACGGCCAGTACATCCGCGACGACGGCCCGCGCGAGCACGCCAGCAAGCGCGGTACGCCGACCATGGGTGGTATCGCCTTCATCTTCGCGACGGTCGCCGCCTACTTCCTGTCCAAGGTCATCACCGGCTACCCGCCCACCTACTCCGGCCTGTTGGTGCTCGGCCTGATGGTCGGCATGGGTCTGGTCGGCTTCCTCGACGACTACATCAAGATCGTCAAGCGGCGTTCGCTGGGCCTGCGGGCCAAGGCGAAGATGGCCGGCCAGCTGATCGTCGGCATCAGCTTCGCGGTGCTCGCGCTGATGTTCCCGGACGCCCGCAACAACACCCCGGCCTCCGACAAGCTGTCGTTCATCACGGACTTCGGCTGGAAGATCGGCCCGGTGCTGTTCGTGGTCTGGGCGCTGTTCATGATCCTCGCGATGTCGAACGGCGTGAACCTGACGGACGGTCTGGACGGTCTGGCCACCGGCGCCTCCGTGCTCGTCTTCGGCGCCTACACGTTCATCGGCGTCTGGCAGTTCCAGGAGTCCTGCGCCAACGCGGGCACCCTGACCAACCCGGGCGCCTGCTACGAGGTACGAGATCCCCTGGACCTCGCCGTCATCGCCTCGGCGCTGATGGGTGCCTGTCTCGGCTTCCTGTGGTGGAACACCTCGCCGGCGAAGATCTTCATGGGTGACACCGGTTCGCTCGCCCTCGGCGGTGTCCTCACGGGCCTGGCGATCTGCTCCCGCACCGAGCTGCTCGTGGCCATCATGGGCGGCCTGTTCGTCCTCATCACCATGTCGGTCGTCATCCAGGTCGGCTCCTTCAAGCTGACCGGCAAGCGCGTCTTCCGCATGGCACCGCTCCAGCACCACTTCGAACTCAAGGGCTGGTCCGAGGTCCTCGTGGTGGTCCGCTTCTGGATCATCCAGGGCATCTGTGTGATCGTCGGCCTGGGTCTCTTCTACGCGGGATGGGCAGCAGAAAAGTGACCTCCACGGTGTCCGCGGACTTCCAGGGCAAGCACGTCACCGTCGCGGGACTCGGCGTCTCCGGCATCCCGGCGGCCAAGGCGCTGCACGCGCGCGGGGCGCTCGTCACGGTCGTCAACGACGGCGACGACGCACGCGCGCGTGAGCAGGCCGCCGAGCTGGAGGCGCTCGGCGTCACCGTCCGCCTCGGTGACGGCGCCACCCTGCCCGAGGGCACCGAACTCATCGTCACCGCACCCGGCTGGAAGCCCGACAAGCCGCTGTTCACGGCGGCCCGGGAAGCCGGTGTCGAGGTCTGGGGCGACGTCGAACTCGCCTGGCGCCTGCGCGGCCCCGACGCGGCCCCCTGGCTCGCGATCACCGGCACCAACGGCAAGACGACGACCACGCAGATGCTGGCGTCCATCCTGAAGGCCGCCGGACTGCGCACCGCCGCCGTCGGCAACATCGGCGTCTCCCTGCTGGACGCGGTCCTCGGCGAGGAGCAGTACGACGTCCTGGCCGTGGAGTTGTCGAGCTACCAGCTCCACTGGGCGCCCTCCCTGCGCGCCCACTCGGCGGCCGTCCTGAACCTCGCCCCGGATCACCTCGACTGGCACGGCTCCATGGAGGCGTACGCGCGCGACAAGGGCCGCGTCTACGAGGGCAATCGTGTCGCCTGTGTCTACAACGTGGCCGACAAGGCCACCGAGGACCTGGTGCGCGAGGCCGACGTCGAGGAGGGCTGCCGGGCCATCGGCTTCACGCTCGGCCCGCCCGGCCCCTCCCAACTCGGCGTCGTGGACGGCATCCTGGTCGACCGCGCCTTCGTGGAGAACCGGCAGAAGAACGCCCAGGAGCTCGCCGAGGTCTCCGACGTCAACCCGCCCGCCCCGCACAACATCGCCAACGCCCTTGCGGCGGCGGCCCTCGCGCGCGCCTTCGGGGTGCCCGCCAAGGCCGTACGGGACGGTCTGCGGGCGTTCACCCCGGACGCCCACCGCATCGCGCACGTGGCGGACGTGGACGGCGTCGCGTACGTGGACGACTCCAAGGCCACCAACACCCACGCCGCGGAAGCCTCGTTGGCGGCGTACGAGTCCATCGTGTGGATCGCCGGCGGGCTCGCCAAGGGAGCCTCCTTCGACGAGCTGGTCGCCAAGTCGGCCAAGCGACTTCGGGGCGTGGTGCTGATCGGCGCCGACCGGGCCCTGATCCGCGAAGCCCTCGCGCGACACGCGCCGGAAGTACCCGTGGTCGACCTCGACCGGACCGACACTGGGGCGATGCTCCAGGCGGTGACGGAGGCGAAGCGGCTCGCTCGGCCCGGCGACACGGTGCTGCTGGCCCCGGCCTGCGCCTCCATGGACATGTTCACCAACTACAACAAGCGCGGTGACGCGTTCGCGGAGGCGGTTCGCGAACTCGGCTCCTGACCGACCAGCGGAGGCTCTGATGCCCAGCAGCCGTACCGGCCGACCGCCCGTGCAGCGGACCGTCAGACGTCCCGCCGCTCCCCGGACCGCGCGCGACAACCCCGTACGACAGCTCTACCTGCGTGCGAAGAAGGCCTGGGACCGGCCGCTGACCGCGTACTACCTGATCCTCGGCGGCAGTCTGCTGATCACCGTGCTGGGTCTGGTGATGGTCTACTCGGCCTCCCAGATCACCGCGCTGCAACTGTCCAAGCCGGGCTCGTTCTTCTTCCGCAAGCAGTTCCTCGCCGCCTCGATCGGCGGGGTGCTGCTGCTGATCGCCTCCCGGATGCCCGTCAAGCTGCACCGGGCGCTGGCCTATCCGATCCTGGCCGGCGCGGTCTTCCTCATGGCGCTGGTGCAGGTGCCGGGGATAGGAGTGTCGATCAACGGCAACCAGAACTGGATCGCGCTCGGCGGCTCCTTCCTCATCCAGCCCAGTGAGTTCGGCAAGCTCGCGCTGGTGCTCTGGGGCGCCGACCTGCTGGCCCGCAAGCAGGACAAGAAGCTGCTGACCCAGTGGAAGCACATGCTGGTGCCGCTCGTCCCGGTCGCCTTCATGCTGCTCGGGCTGATCATGCTCGGCGGCGACATGGGGACGGCGATCATCCTCACGGCGATCCTGTTCGGCCTGCTGTGGCTCGCGGGGGCGCCGACCCGGCTGTTCGTGGGCGTGCTGTCGATCGCCGCGCTGATCGGCCTGATCCTCATCAAGACCAGCCCCAACCGGATGGCCCGGCTCGCCTGCATCGGCGCCACCGAGCCCAAGTCGGGGGGCGCCGACTGCTGGCAGGCCGTGCACGGCATCTACGCCCTCGCCTCCGGTGGAATCTTCGGCTCCGGGCTCGGTGCGAGTGTGGAAAAATGGGGCCAACTCCCAGAAGCGCACACGGACTTCATCTTCGCCGTCACCGGTGAGGAACTGGGCCTGGCGGGGACGCTGTCGGTACTGGCCCTGTTCGCGGCTCTAGGCTATGCGGGTATCCGCGTGGCCGGCCGCACGGAGGACCCCTTCGTCAGGTATGCCGCGGGAGGCGTGACCACCTGGATCACCGCACAGGCGGTGATCAACATCGGTGCGGTGCTCGGCCTGTTGCCGATCGCCGGTGTCCCGCTCCCGCTGTTCTCCTACGGAGGATCCGCCCTGCTGCCGACCATGTTCGCGATCGGCTTGCTGATCGCCTTCGCACGCGACGAACCCGGTGCACGGGCCGCGCTTGCGATGCGGCAACCTCGCTTTGGTAGAAAGCGGGGTGCCGGGGGCTCCGCTCGCAACAGGGAGCCGCGGAGATGGAACACGATGCGACGGCGTGCCTCGGCGGCACGTACGTCCGGAGAGCGGTGAATTTCGGTGCATGTCGTACTCGCCGGTGGGGGGACCGCCGGCCACATCGAGCCCGCGCTCGCCCTCGCGG
>JABFXD010000504.1 GCA_013361925.1 Streptomyces sp.
CCACATCGACTGCCTGGCCGCCTTCCAGGACGACCCCGACACCGAACTCGTGGTGCTCATCGGGGAGATCGGCGGAGACGCCGAGGAACGCGCCGCGGCCTACATCCGCGACCACGTCACCAAGCCGGTCGTCGGCTACATCGCCGGCTTCACCGCGCCCGAGGGCAAGACCATGGGCCACGCGGGCGCCATCGTGTCCGGCTCCTCCGGCACGGCGCAGGCGAAGAAAGCCGCCCTGGAGGCGGTCGGCGTCCAGGTCGGAAACACCCCGAGCGAGACGGCCCAACTGGTGCTCGCCCGGCTCGCGACGAGCCGCTGACACCACCCCCGGTCCCTGCGGATTCCCGCAAACCTCACCCCCCGCCCCCGACTGTGCACCGAGAGCGGAGACATCGCATGACATCCACCCTCAACTCCACCCCCCTCGTGGTGAAGTCCGGTACGACCTGGGACGACGCCTGGCAGCGCTGCCTCGCCGTCGCCCCCGAGGCGTTCCGCGACGACCGCGTCCTCAACCTCTGGAACTCCGCCTGGCAGGCGGACGGCCGGACGCTGCCCGCCACCAGCCCCGTCGACGGCAGCCCCATAGCAGGGCCGCCCCGCCTCGACCGGGACGCCGCCCACCAGGCCGTCCGCGCCTCCCTCGACCAGCACCGGGCCTGGCGGCACCTCCCGCTCGCCGAGCGCCGGGCCCGTGTCGCGGCCACGCTCGACGCCCTCACCCAGCACCGCGAGCTCCTCGCCCTGCTCCTCGTCTGGGAGATCGGCAAGCCCTGGCGGCTCGCCCAGGCCGACGTCGACCGGGCCATCGACGGGGTGCGCTGGTACGTCGACGGCATCGAGCCGATGGTCGAGGGCCGGGCCCCGCTGGACGGCCCGGTGTCCAACATCGCGAGCTGGAACTACCCGATGAGCGTGCTCGTTCACGCATTGCTGGTCCAGGCACTGGCGGGCAACGCGGTCATCGCCAAGACCCCGACCGACGGCGGCGTCGCCTGTCTCACCCTGGCCTGCGCCCTCGCCGCCCGCGAGGGGATCCCCGTCACCCTCGTCAGCGGCAGCGGCGGCGAGCTGTCGGAGGCGCTGGTGAAGGCGCCCGAGATCGGCTGCGTCTCCTTCGTCGGCGGCCGCGACACCGGCGCCGCCGTGGCCACGGCCGTCGCCGACCTCGGCAAGCGGCACATCCTCGAACAGGAAGGACTCAACACCTGGGGCATCTGGAACTACTCGGACTGGGACACGCTCACGGCCGTCATCCCCAAGCTCTTCGACTACGGCAAGCAGCGCTGCACCGCGTACCCGCGCTTCGTCGTCCAGCGCGAGCTGTTCGACGAGTTCCTCGCGGCGTACCTCCCGGCCGTGCGCTCGCTGAGTGTCGGGCACCCGCTGGCCGTGGCCCGGGCCGACGACCCCTACCCGGCCCTGGACTTCGGCCCGGTCATCAACGCGGCCAAGGCCAAGGAACTGCACGACCAGATCGCCGAGGCCATCAACCGCGGCGCCGTCCCGCTGCACCGCGGCGCGCCCGAGGAGGCCCGCTTCCTGCCCGGCCAGGACACCTCGGCCTACGTCCAGCCCGTCACCCTGCTCAACCCGCCCCCGTCCTCCCCGCTGCACCACGCGGAACCGTTCGGCCCGGTCGACACCATCGTCCTGGTCGACACGGAGGCCGAGCTGCTGGCCGCCATGAACGCCTCCAACGGCGCCCTGGTCGCCACCCTGTCCACGGACGACCAGTCGACCTTCGACCGGCTCGCACCCCAGATCCGCGCCTTCAAGGTCGGCCACGGCAAGCCGCGGTCCCGCGGCGACCGCGACGAACTGTTCGGCGGCTTCGGCGCGTCCTGGCGCGGCGCGTTCGTCGGCGGTGAGCTGCTGGTGCGCGCGGTGACCCAGGGCCCCGCGGACGAACGCCTCCCCGGGAACTTCCCGCAGTACCAGCTGATGCCGTGACGCATACGCATGCAATACGCACAACGAACAGGGATGGGGTGGCGAGATGACGATGGCTCTTGAGGGTGTCCGCGTCCTGGACATGACGCATGTGCAGTCGGGTCCGTCGGCGACGC
>JABFXD010000204.1 GCA_013361925.1 Streptomyces sp.
GTGACATGCGGGTGGTACGGGAACTGGAGTTCGCGGGCGACCGGCCCGGAGGCGTCACGGACCTGCTTCTGGAGCCAGGTGCAGGCCTCGGCTCCCTCGGCGACCTGGACGAACACGACCGGCGAGAGCGGCCGGAAGGTGCCGGTGCCGGACAGCCGCATCGGGAACGCGCGGCCGGCCGCGGCGACCTCGGTGAGGTGCGCCTCGATGGCGGGCAGCGCGTCGGCCTCGACCTCTGTCGGGGGCAACAGGGTGACATGCGTGGGGATGCCGTGAGCCGCGGCGTCGCCGAAGCCCGCGCGCAGCTGCTGGAGCTGGCTGCCGTGAGGCTCCGGGACCGCGATCGACACACCGATCGTTACGGTCCCCACGTCGTCTCCTGTCTTCCCTCTCGGGTGTCGGGGGTCTCCCCCTTGTCGGGTTCGTCCCGGCCGTCCGGCTATCGACTGTACGGCCACGGCTGTGTTGTGGGCAGGCGCAACCGTAGTGATGTGCAGCGCTCTGCCCAGTGGTACGTCTGTACGGTTCTGTGCGGTGGTACGCGTGCGTGCTCGCCTCAGTGCTTGGCGGGCAGGAAGCCGACCTGGTCGTAGGCCTGCGCCAGCGTCTCGGCCGCGACGGCACGCGCCTTCTCCGCACCCTTGGCCAGGATCGAGTCCAGCGTCTCCGGGTCGTCCAGGTACTGCTGGGTGCGCTCCCGGAACGGGGTCACGAACTCGACCATGACCTCGGCGAGGTCCGTCTTGAGCGCACCGTAGCCCTTGCCGTCGTACTTCTGCTCCAGTTCCGCGATTCCCGTGCCCGTGAGGGTCGAGTAGATGGTGAGCAGGTTGCTGACACCCGGCTTGTTCTCGGTGTCGAAGCGGATGACGGTGTCGGTGTCGGTGACCGCGCTCTTGACCTTCTTGGCGGTGGTCTTCGGGTCGTCGAGGAGGTTGATCAGGCCCTTCGGCGTGGACGCCGACTTGCTCATCTTGATCGACGGGTCCTGAAGGTCGTAGATCTTCGCCGTCTCCTTGAGGATGTACGGCTTCGGAAGCGTGAAGGTCTCGCCGAAGCGGCCGTTGAAGCGCGTGGCGAGGTCGCGGGTGAGCTCGATGTGCTGGCGCTGGTCCTCGCCGACGGGGACCTCGTTGGCCTGGTACAGCAGGATGTCCGCGACCTGGAGGATCGGGTACGTGAAGAGGCCGACGCTCGCTCGGTCGGCGCCCTGCTTGGCGGACTTGTCCTTGAACTGGGTCATGCGGGAGGCCTCGCCGAAACCGGTGAGGCAGTTGAAGACCCAGGCGAGCTGCGCGTGCTCGGGGACGTGGCTCTGCACGAAGAGCGTGCAGCGGTCCGGGTCGAGACCGGCCGCGAGGAGCTGGGCGGCGGCCAGGCGGGTGTTGGCCCGCAGGTCCGCCGGGTCCTGCGGAAGCGTGATCGCGTGCAGGTCGACGACCATGTAGAACGCGTCGTGGGACTCCTGCAGGGCCACCCACTGACGGACGGCGCCGAGGTAGTTGCCGAGGTGGAACGAGCCTGCGGTGGGCTGGATTCCGGAGAGCACGCGAGGACGATCAGAGGCCATGCTCACCATTCTCTCAGGTGTCGGGGTCCGATCCGGAACTGGTCGGAAACAGATGGGAACCGATCCGTCTCCTGCGGTGTAACAAGAATGTGAGAACGCGGGAGGGGGGCCGCATCGTCGATGAGGCCGCGGTGATCGCACGCGTACGCGCCGGGGACCCGGAGGCGTATGCGGAGCTGGTGCGCGCCCATACGGGCATCGCGCTCCGGGCGGCCGCGGCACTCGGGGCGGGTGCGGACGCGGAGGACGTGGTGCAGCAGGCCTTCGTCAAGGCGTACTGCGCGCTGGGCAGGTTCAAGGACGGCGCGTCGTTCCGGCCGTGGCTGCTGTCGATCGTCGCCAATGAGACGAGGAACACAGTGCGGACGGCGGCCCGGCAGCGCACGCTCGCCGGCCGGGAGGCGGCGTTGGTGGAGGCGGAGCCGCTGATACCGGAATCGGCGGACCCGGCGGTCGCGGCCCTGGAGATAGAGCGCCGTGCCGCACTCCAGTCCGC
>JABFXD010000551.1 GCA_013361925.1 Streptomyces sp.
CGGACCAGGTGAGGACGGTGACCATGCCGGTCCTCCCGGCACCCTCGAACCACAACCGGGTGGTGGCGCAGGAGCCGCAGGCGAGCAGACTGTGGAAGTCGCTGAGGTGACTACAACCCCCTGACCCGGCGGCGAGTCATGTGCGGTGACTGTGTCGCCGTAAGTGAGAGGGTCGCCCATGTTCTCCCTTCGTACGTACGGCCGTTGGGCGGTCCCGCTGGCCGCGGGCCTGCTCGCGCTGGGCGCCCTGCCCGCCACCGCCACCGCCGCCCCGTCCGCCCCGGTCCGTGACGACTTCGACGGCGACGGCTATCAGGACCTCGCGGTCGGCGCCCCGGACGCGACGGTCGGCGGACAGACCGGTGCGGGCTACGTCGTCGTCCTGTACGGCGGCCCGCACGGCCTGACCAAGGACCGGCGGACGGTCATCAGCCGCGCCACCACCGGCATCCCCGGCAGCCCCGCCAAGAACGAGAAGTTCGGCATCCAACTGACCAAGGGTGACCTGGACGGCGACGGCCGTGCGGACCTGGTCGTCGGCCATGTCTCCGCGACGCGTTCGGCGGTGGTGGTGTGGGGCGCGAAGGGCGGCCTGTCCGGCGGTACGGCGATCCCCGCGTCGACCACCCAGGCGGGTGACTTCGACGGCGACGGCAAGCTCGACCTCGCTCTCTTCAAGGGCGGCCGGGCCCAGGGCGACGACCCGCTCGGCACGACGGCCACGGTGTGGACGGGCCCGCTCACCCGCACCGGCAAGCCGACGGGCACGAAGGCCCTCGACCCGGAAGGCCTCCAGTACGTCGACGTCTGGGACGGCGCGACGGGCGACGTGAACGCCGACGGCCGCGACGAGCTCGCGCTCAAGGTGTACTGCGGAGACGGCAGTTACTGCACCCGCTTCTACGTCGGCTCGCCCACGGGCCTCGCGCCCGCTCCCGGCGGTACGTTCCCGGGCGGGGGCGGCGGCCTGGCCTTCGGCGACTTCGACGGCGACGGCCACGACGACCTGGCGGTCGGCAACGCGCCGGACTCGTCGGTGACGGTGGCGGCGGGCTCGCCCTCGGGCCTCGCACCGAGCGCGACCTGGCAGCGGTACACCCAGGACACTCCGGGAGTGCCCGGCGCGTACGAGGACGTCGACTTCTTCGGCGCCTCGGTCGCGGCCGGCGACATCAACGGCGACGGCCGCGCCGACCTGGCGGTGGGCGCGCCGGGCGAGGAACTCGGGTACGACGACGGGGCGGGCATCGTCGACGTCCTGTACGGCACGGGTACGGGCTTGACGGGGACCGGCGCTCAGGCGTTCACCCAGAACACGGCCGGGGTGCCGGGGGCGGCGGAACCGGGGGACGGGTTCGGCGGCGCGGTACGGCTCCTGGACATCAACCGGAACGGTTACGCGGACCTGGCGGCGTCGGCCGCGAGGGAGAACTCCCGCGCGGGGGCGGTGTGGTCACTGCGGGGCCGGCCGACGGGCGTCGTGACGGACGCGGCGTTCGTGTTCGGGGGGAAGTCGGTGGGAGCGCCGTACGCGAAGGCGGCGTTCGGATCCGAGCTGAACTAGCCCCGGGGCTGAAGGCCCGGTGAGAGACGGCCGTAAAAGATCTTCAAGAAAGTTCGGCGTGTGTGTCGATCCCGGTGTCTGCCGATCGACGCATGGTTGAGAGGCCGGAAAGGACCCGGCCCCCGACCCAAGGAGCCACCGATGCCCCGCTTCCTCTCCCTCGTGCAGATCGACGAAGCCAACGCCCCCGCCGAAGGCCCCAGCCCCGAGCTGATGGAACGCATGGGCGCGCTGATCGAGGAGATCACCAAGGCCGGGGTCATGCTCGACACCGCCGGTCTGACCCCGTCCTCGCAGGGCACCCGCGTGCACTGGGAGGGCGGGAAGATCTCCGTCACCGACGGGCCCTTCACCGAGGCCAAGGAGGTCGTCGGCGGGTACGCGCTCATGCAGTGCAAGGACAAGGCCGAGGCCCTCGAGTGGACCAAGCGGTTCCTCCAGGTCCACGAGGAGTACTGGACCGTCACCTGTGAGGTGCGGGAGATCGCGGAGGGCTGAGTCCGCCCCTGATCCTCCTTGGCGGGCGGCGCCCGCGGGTGTTGCATGGGGGCTGTGAGCCCACAGTCACAGCCCCCCGGCGACACCGACCCGCGTCACGCCATCGAGACCGTCTTCCGTATCGAGTCCCCCCGTATCGTCGCCGGCGTCACCCGCGTCGTCCGTGACGTCGGCATCGCCGAGGAGCTCGCCCAGGACGCTCTCGTCGCCGCCCTGGAGCAGTGGCCGCGTGACGGTGTCCCCGACAACCCGGGCGCCTGGCTCATGACCGCCGCCCGGCGTCGCGCCGTCGACCTGGTCCGGCGTCGGGAGAACTACGCCCGCAAGCTCCAGGAGATCGGCCGGGAGGTGCCGGAGACGGTCCCGTTCGACGAGCCCGCCGACCCGGACGACATCGACGACGACCTGCTCCGGCTCGTCTTCACCACCTGCCACCCGGTCCTCTCCGCCGAGGCCCGTGTCGCCCTCACCCTCCGTCTCCTCGGCGGGCTCACGACGGCCGAGATCGCCCGCGCCTTCCTCGTCCCGGAGGCGACGATCGCCCAGCGGATCGTCCGCGCCAAGCGCACCCTCGCCACCAGGAACGTCGCCTTCGAGGTGCCGTACGGCCCCGAACGCGAGGCCCGGCTCGCCGACGTCCTCGATGTCATCTACCTCGTCTTCAACGAGGGGTACGCGGCCACGGCCGGTGACGACTGGCTGCGGCCGGGGCTGTGCGAGGACGCGCTGCGGCTGGCCCGGGTGCTGGCCGGGCTGATGCCCAAGGAGCCCGAGGTGCACGGTCTCGCGGCGCTCCTGGAGTTCCAGTCGTCCCGTTCCGCCGCCCGCACCGGGCCCGACGGCGAGCCCGTGCTCCTCAGGGACCAGAACCGGCGCCGCTGGAACCGCATGCTCATCGCCCGCGGGGTCACGGCCCTCGCGCGCGCCGAAGCCACCGCGAGCGGCGGGCCCGGCCCGTACGCCCTCCAGGCCACCATCGCCGCCTGCCACGCGCACGCCCACACCTACGAGGAGACCGACTGGGCCACCATCGCCACCCTGTACGCCCTGCTCGCCGCCCGCGCCCCGTCCCCGGTCGTCGAACTCAACCGCGCGGTCGCGGTGTCGATGGCGCAGGGGCCGGAAGCGGCCCTGGAGATCGTCGACACCCTGGCCCCTCACCTGCTCGACTACCACCTGCTGCCCAGCGTCCGCGGTGACCTGCTGCACCGCCTCGGGCGTACGACGGAAGCGGCGGCCGAGTTCGAACGTGCCGCCGCCCTCGCCCGCAACGAACGGGAGCGAGAGCTGCTGCTGTCCCGCGCGCGGGAGGCTCAGGCGGGCTGACCGAGCAGCATGGTGGGGGCGCCGGCGACGCGCGTGAGGAAGACGGTCACCGCGGCCTTGCCGTGCGGTTTCGGCAGGGCCTTCTTGCGCAGTTCCTCCGGCTCCACCGCCGACCCCCGCTTCTTCACGGTCAGGATCCCGACCCCCCGCTCCCGCAGCAGCGCCTTCAACTTCTTCACGTTGAAGGGGAGTTGGTCGGTGATCTCGTACGCGGTGGCGTACGGGGTCGCGTGCAGTTCGTCGGCGGTGATGTACGCGATCGTCTCGTCGATCAGCCCGCCCTCCAGGTCCTCGGCGACCTCGGCGACCAGGTGGGCGCGGATGACGGCGCCGTCGGGCTCGTACAGGTAGCGGCCGACGGGGCGGACTTCGGGGTTCGGCAGCAGGGTGGCCGGTGAGGCCCAGAGGCCGGCCTCCGAGGGCAGCAGGACCGCCCGGCGTGCCCCCGGTGTCCGGCCCTGGCCGAACCACAGCACGGCCTCCTTCACGTCCCCGCGGTCCGAGATCCACTCGGCCTCGGCCTCGGCGGGGATCGCCTCGTGCGGGATGCCGGGCGCGATCTTCAGCACGCCGAGCGGTGCCTTGAGCGCGGCGGACACGGCCCAGGACAGGGGCGGGGAGTAGGCCTCGGGATCGAAGATGCGGCCGCGCTTCGACGAGCGCCGCGCCGGGTCCACGAACACCGCGTCGTACGGGGCCGTGTCGATGTCCGTGACGTCCGCCTCGCGCACCTCGATCAGGTCGGCGAGCCCCAGCGCCTCGGCGTTCGCCCGGGCCACGGCGGCGGTGAACGGGTCCCGGTCCACCGCCAGGACCCTGATGCCGGCCCGCGCCAGCGCGATCGCGTCACCGCCGATGCCACAGCACAGGTCGGCGACGGAGGTGACCCCCAGCTCCTTGAGCCGCCGCGCGCGGTACGTCGCCACACTCGCCCGCGTCGACTGCTCCACGCCGTTCGGGGTGAAGAACATCCGCGCCGCGTCCTCGTCCCCGAACTTCGCCACCGCCCGCTGCCGCAGCCGCGCCTGGCCGAGCGCCGCCGAGACCAGGTCCGCGGGGTGGTCGCGGCGCAGCCGGGTGGCGACGGCGAGTTCGTCGGCGGGGGCGGTGCCGCGCACCTCGTCGAGGAGGGCGCGGCCGGCGGGGGTGAGGAGGGGGGCGAGGTCGTTCACCGCCTCATTGTGGGCCAGTCGGTGGACCGTATGCCTCCGGCGGCGGTGTCGGCCCGGCATCAGGGCGGTGACCTGCGAGGATCCGGCGCCATGGGATCAGTAGTACAAAATGACAAAAGTCGGGCCAGGTGGGGTTCGACGGGTCTTCGGGGCACCCTCGCCGTCCTGGCCCTCGCCGCCGTCGCCTCCGGCTGTGGCGCGCAGGGCGAGAGCGCCAAGGTCCGCCCGGCGCCCGGCCAGCAGCCCCTGAAGGCGCCCCCGGCCCGCGCCCTCGACGCGTACGCCGGCAAGTTGCGCGCACAGGCGAGGATCGCGAAGCGCTGGGGGCTGGCCAGGGCTCCGCTGACCCCGCCCGCCCCGCCCGCGAAGAAGCCGCACATCACCACCCGCAAGGGCTTCGAGGTCGACGGTCACGAGGAGCGGGGGCTGCCGCCCGTCTTCACCACGATCCCCACCGAAGAGAAGATCGTCTTCCTCACCATCGACGACGGCGCCGAGAAGGACCCGGCGTTCCTGCGGATGATGAGCGAGCTGAAGATCCCGTACACCGCCTTCCTCAGCAACTTCCTGATCAAGGAGGACTACGGGTATTTCAAGCGCATGCAGGACCAGGGGGTCGTGCTCAACAACCACACCCTCCACCACCCCTACCTGCCCGGTCTGTCCTACGGCCGCCAGAAGCGCGAGATCTGCGGCATGCAGGACGTCATCGAGAAGCACTACGGCAAGCGACCCCTGCTCTTCCGGCCGCCCTTCGGCAACTACAACCAGGACACCCTGGTCGCGGCGAAGTCCTGCGGGGTGAAGTACGCGCCGATCTGGAACGAGGAGGTCTTCGTCGACCACTGGGAGTACCGCGAGTGGGACCGGAGGATCCACCCGGGCGACATCGTGCTGAGCCACTTCCGCGGCCGGGGGGAGTGGAAGGGCACGATGCCGGACATGATCCGACGCTTCCTCGACAAGGTCACGGCCGAGGGGTACGCGGTGGCGCGGCTGGAGGACTACCTGTGAAGGCCTTGACGACGGCTCTGGCGCTCGCGCTGCTTCTGACCGGCTGCGCCCAGTCCGTCGACCCGATCGAACGGCTCGGCAAGAAGGCCGTGACGTACGGGGCGAAGGGGGTGCGGTCCGGGCCCGCGGCCGTGCCCGTCGTCCGCCGGGTCGCCACCTCCGAGAAGGTCGTCTTCCTGACGTACGACGACGGTGTCGAGCGGGACCCGCGCTTCGTCGAACTGGTCCGTCGACGGCGGCTGCCCGTCAGCATGTTCCTCACCGACAGCGTGGTCGGCCCGGGCTACGGCCACTTCGCACGCCTCCAGTCCGTGGGCGCGTCGATCCAGAACCACACCCTCGACCACACCGCCCTGCGCGGCCTGCCCTACGCCGGCCAGCGCGCCGAGATCTGCGGCCAGCAGGACAAACTCGGCGCCCGCTTCGGCATCCGCCCCCGTCTCTTCCGCCCGCCCTACGGGACGTACGACACCACGACCCTGCGCGCGGCCACGGACTGCGGCGTCGGGGCGGTCGTCCTGTGGCGGGCGTCGATGGAGGGGGACCACCTGACCTACGCGTCCGGCACGCACCGCCTGCTCCCCGGCGACATCGTCTCCCTGCCGTCGACGGAGACGACCGGTCTGACGCTGGCCGAGCGGACGACACGGCTGCTGCGGGAGATCGAGGGGGCGGGGTTGAGGGTAGGGCGGCTGGAGGACTACGTCTGAGGGGCGGGGTGGTGGCCCGATGTAGGGACGCGATTAGCAGTCCGCTTGACCGAGTGCTAATCGCGGTCATAGTCTCGGGTCTGGCACTCCCCCCTGGAGAGTGCCAATAGCGACGGGCAGGTCCGGCACCCGCGACGACGGATCGACCTGGTCGCCACCTCAGACAGTTAACCCCGTGAGATCTCCGAAGGGGGAGGTCGGATCGTGACGACCGCCAGCTCCAAGGTTGCCATCAAGCCGCTCGAGGACCGCATTGTGGTCCAGCCGCTCGACGCCGAGCAGACCACGGCCTCTGGCCTGGTCATTCCGGACACCGCGAAGGAGAAGCCCCAGGAGGGCGTCATCCTCGCCGTCGGTCCGGGCCGCTTCGAGAACGGCGAGCGCCTGCCGCTCGACGTGAAGGTCGGCGACATCGTGCTGTACAGCAAGTACGGCGGCACCGAGGTCAAGTACAACGGCGAGGAGTACCTCGTCCTCTCGTCCCGCGACGTCCTCGCGGTCATCGAGAAGTAAGACCTCCAAGCACATTCTGCTTTTGAGCTGCGCCCCGGGCCCCCGCGACCTTATGAAGCCGGGCGTCAGGGGCGCAGTTCGCTTTTTCACCCACGTTTTCCGAGAGGGCTGAACCGCTCCCATGGCGAAGATCCTGAAGTTCGACGAGGACGCCCGTCGCGCCCTCGAGCGCGGCGTCAACAAGCTTGCCGACACGGTCAAGGTGACGATCGGCCCCAAGGGCCGCAACGTCGTCATCGACAAGAAGTTCGGCGCCCCCACCATCACCAACGACGGTGTCACGATCGCCCGCGAGGTCGAGATCGAGGACCCGTACGAGAACCTCGGCGCGCAGCTGGTGAAGGAGGTGGCGACCAAGACCAACGACATCGCGGGTGACGGTACGACCACCGCCACCGTGCTCGCCCAGGCGCTGGTCCGCGAGGGCCTGAAGAACGTCGCCGCGGGTGCCTCCCCGGCGCTGCTGAAGAAGGGCATCGACGCGGCCGTCGCCGCCGTCTCCGAGGACCTCCTCGCCACCGCCCGTCCGATCGACGACAAGGCGGACATCGCCGCCGTCGCCGCGCTCTCCGCGCAGGACCAGCAGGTCGGCGAGCTCATCGCCGAGGCGATGGACAAGGTCGGCAAGGACGGTGTCATCACCGTCGAGGAGTCCAACACCTTCGGTCTTGAGCTGGACTTCACCGAGGGCATGGCCTTCGACAAGGGCTACCTGTCCCCGTACATGGTGTCCGACCAGGAGCGTATGGAGGCCGTCCTCGACGACCCGTACATCCTGATCAACCAGGGCAAGATCTCCTCCATCCAGGACCTGCTGCCGCTCCTGGAGAAGGTCATCCAGGCCGGCGCCTCCAAGCCGCTGCTGATCATCGCCGAGGACGTCGAGGGCGAGGCCCTGTCGACCCTGGTGGTCAACAAGATCCGCGGCACGTTCAACGCCGTCGCCGTGAAGGCCCCCGGCTTCGGTGACCGCCGCAAGGCGATGCTCCAGGACATGGCGGTCCTCACCGGCGCCACGGTCATCTCCGAGGAGGTCGGCCTCAAGCTCGACCAGGCCGGTCTGGACGTGCTGGGCTCCGCCCGCCGCGTGACCATCACCAAGGACGACACGACGATCGTCGACGGCGCCGGCAACTCCGAGGACGTCGTGGGCCGCGTCAACCAGATCAAGGCCGAGATCGAGAACACGGACTCCGACTGGGACCGCGAGAAGCTCCAGGAGCGCCTCGCGAAGCTGGCCGGCGGCGTGTGCGTGATCAAGGTCGGCGCCGCCACCGAGGTGGAGCTGAAGGAGAAGAAGCACCGTCTGGAGGACGCCATCTCCGCGACCCGCGCCGCGGTCGAGGAGGGCATCGTCTCCGGTGGTGGCTCCGCGCTCGTCCACGCCGCCAAGGTCCTCGAGGGCGGTCTGGGCAAGACCGGCGACGAGGCCACCGGTGTCGCCGTCGTCCGCAAGGCCGTCGTCGAGCCGCTGCGCTGGATCGCCGAGAACGCCGGTCTTGAGGGTTACGTCATCACCTCCAAGGTCGCCGAGCTCGACAAGGGCCAGGGCTTCAACGCCGCCACCGGCGAGTACGGCGACCTGGTCAAGGCCGGCGTCATCGACCCGGTCAAGGTCACCCGCTCCGCCCTGGAGAACGCCGCCTCCATCGCCTCCCTCCTCCTGACGACCGAGACCCTGGTCGTCGAGAAGAAGGAAGAGGAGGAGCCGGCCGCCGGTGGTCACAGCCACGGCCACTCCCACTAAGGCTCCCCGAGCCTGAGCGAAGCCCCCGGTCCGCTGCGGCGGACCGGGGGCTTCCCCCTTTCCGCGTACTCACTGCTCCAGGTCGTCCAGCGCCCCCAGCTGCTCCATCAGCCCCAGCCGGTCGTACTGCCACCAGCCCTCGGCGATCCTGCCGTCCGCGCCGCACCGGTGGATGGTGGTGCCGGTCATGGACACGCGCTTCCCCGTCGCCGGCATCCCCATGAAGTCACCGGTGTGTGTGCCGTGCCAGGTCCAGCGGGTGCACACCCGGTCGCCCTGGGCC
>JABFXD010000998.1 GCA_013361925.1 Streptomyces sp.
GCTGGCCCGTTGGTACGACGGCTCCTGGCACAGCTGGGTCCGCAGGGAGAAGGCGCCCGGTACCGGGGAGAGCTCCAGCGGGCTCGCTTTCGACACGGTACGGCCGACGGAGCCGTGGCCGTGACGTCGGATCACCGACGTACGCGAGAGATCAGTTGTGCATGCTCCTCACCAGCGCGGTGAGGACGCGGCGGGTCTTGTTCTCGGGGTGTTCGGAGAGCGCCACCCCGCGGCCCCGCACCGCGTCCTCCAGCTCGCGCTGCTTGCGTTCGGCCCGCTTGGCGAGTTCCTCGGCTTCGTCGTCGTCCTTGGGCTTGACCCGGATCGAGACTTCCAGGAAGTCCAGACCGGCCACCGACCACGCCTCCAGATTCACCTTCAGGCCGTCCAGCGGAACGTCCTCGACCTTGGTCGCGAGGATCGGTCCCAGCGCGACCAGCCCGCCGAACGGGACGGTGGGCGCGCAGGCGTGCAGGAACTGGTGGTGCAGCGGGTCGACCGACGCGGCGGGGTCGCCGCCGGGAGACACTGCCTCCGACAGTGCTCCCGGCGGGTGGTCGTGCACGAGGGAGGCGGCCAGTACCTGGCGGTCCGCCGACCAGTCCTCCTCGATCTTGTAGGTGAACGGGTCCGCGTCGAACGGGGCGGAGAAGCGGCCGACCAACTGCCTGCTCGTGCACGGCCGCAATTTGACCGTCAGATCGTCCGCCTGGTCACCGAGCCTGAACCGTACGATCACTCCGGCGTCCAGCAGCGGTGTCCGGCGCTCGGCGACGCCGTCCCGGCCCTCGGCGAACCAGATCCGACGTGTGGTCCGCACCCCGTGCGAGCCACCGAGGGCGGACAGGGCCGCCGCCACGTCGCTGTCCACGTTGACCTTGATCTCGACCGGCAACAGGTCCATGGCACCGCTCCCTACGCTTCTCTTGGACGCTGGCGCGGACGCCCGGTGGATGCTGCCGGACGAACCGGTTCCCTTCTCAGGGCTGCGGCAGGAGCTGCACCCGGATGTCGTCCCCATAGGGGAGGACGACCGTCCGGTCCCGGCCGAGCACCCAGTCCGGGGTGACCAGGAACAGCCGTCCACCGGACGACAGCAACAGCCGGAAGCCCGCGTAACGGTGGTGGTACGCCCCCGCGGCCTCGCCCTTCCCGGAGGCGTCGAGCCGGGTCTCCGTGATGCCCGTGGGCAGGCCGTCGATCGGATCCTTGGTGTCGATGACGACTTCCGGACGGTCCACCAGTCGAGACGCGTCCTCCTCGCCACGACCCGTGCCGTACGCCCAGGCCAGCTGTGTCGAGGCCCAGAACAGCCCGGCGACGAACAACCCCACCGCGCACAGGGCCCCGTTGTGTGCCATCCGCTGCGACAGCAGGGGCCGGCCGCGCTGTTGTGTGTAGACCCAGACGCCGTACGCCACCGCCGCCGGCCCGATCGCCAGTGACAGCGGTGTGGCACCGATGACGACACTGGTGTCGGAGTCCGCGACGAACATGCCGATCAGGGCTCGGGCGATGAGAAGCACGCCGACGAGGATGATGAGGTACGCCAGCAGGGCCCGGTTGGCGGAGGCGTCGCTGCCGGTGTCGCGGGCGAGCAGCCATCTGACGAGGGCGTGGATGCCGACGCACGCCAGGATGCCGAGGAACATCAAGGCCGCCGGGACGTACACCACTTCCAGGCCCTGCAGCATCAGGTCCTGGTTGGACAGTCCCGTCATGTCGAGGGGGACGCCGAAGTACTGGTAGCGCGCGCGGGTGGCGACATAGCCGAAGTAGACGAGCAGCGCGGTGGCCAGGGTCGTCGGACCGATCGCCTCCGCCAGCTTCCGGACGCGGGTCGAGACGGGGAGCTGGTCGGCGGAGGACTCGGGTTCCTGCGGCGGTTCCGCCACGGGCGGCGTGGGCGGCCTGGGCGGGGCGGCCGGCGGTTCCCGCGGCGGTGCCTCCTCGGCCATCAGCCCAGCTCCAGATCGGACGCCCCGTCGGGTACGTCGGGCAGCGGCTGGTCGTCCTCGGGCGCGGGTGTGACGTTCTCAGGGGTGTCGGGCGCCGGAGTG
>JABFXD010000824.1 GCA_013361925.1 Streptomyces sp.
GGCCACCCCTACAACGCCGAGGCCCTCATCCACGGCCTCTCCCCGGACCCGTCCCCCCACCCCCAGGACGCCCCCTGGCACCAGGTCCGCCTGCTGCTGCGCCTGCACCGCTACGCCCGCGAGGTCCTCCGGAACGGCGACTGCGTCGACGTACGCCTGCTGACGACCGGCGAGGCCCTGGACCGGCACCGGGACGCGTCGGAGGCGGCGGCCGCCGCGGCGCAGGCGGCGCGCACGCCTCGTATCGCCCCCGCGACCGCGTACGCCCTCGGCGTGCTCCACGCCGACCAGCGCCACGAGGTGGAGGCGGCGAGGTTCGCGTTCCAGCAGGCATGGCAGAAGGAAACGGTCAGTACCGCATAACCGAGAAGGAACGGTGAGCGCCCAGTGAGCTCTCCCGACACGAACGACCCGACCGGCACCACCACCGTCCACGCCGCCGGCTGCGTCCTGTGGCGCCGCTCCCCCATCGACGGCGAGCTGGAGATCTGCCTCGTCCACCGGCCGAAATACGACGACTGGTCCCACCCGAAGGGCAAGCTGAAGCGTGGCGAGGACGCGCTCGCCGGCGCGCTGCGCGAGGTGGAGGAGGAGACCGGTTACGAGGCGACCCCGGGTGCCCGGCTGTCCACCGTCCGCTATGTGGCGAACGGCCGCCCCAAGCAGGTCCGCTACTGGGCGGCGGAGGCCGCGGCCGGGTCCTTCACCCCGAATACCGAGGTGGACCGCATCCTCTGGCTCCCGCCGACGGCGGCCCGGAACCGGCTGACCCAGCTGCGGGACCGGGCACTGATCGACGATCTCCTGGCCGCGCTGCACCTCGCCTAGGACCGGTGCGCCGGTATGGAATGCAACCGTTCCGTGACCTAACCGCACCTTCCGCAGGGGTTCACCCCCCGTTCATTTCCGCCAGTCGGCGCCTTCACCTGATCTGCCTAATTTCGGCCTTACGCGGTGCGGACCGCGCGTCGGGAGAACACCTCGAAGACGTGCCCGCGCCACCCACTCTTCGCACGCCGCCGGATTCAGGACGGCGGCTCTCGGAAGGAACTCCCTCAGTGAAGCTTCAGCGCAAGAACCGGCGGGCTCTCGCTCTCGGCGCGTTCGCCGTCTCCGGCGCCCTGGCCCTCACGGCGTGCGGCTCCGACGACACCGGCACCTCGGACGGCGCCAGCTCGTCCACCGCCGCCAACAGCTCCATCAAGTGCGACGACGCCAAGGGTCAGCTGCTCGCCGACGGCTCCTCCGCGCAGAAGAACGCGATCGACGCCTGGGTGAAGGCCTTCACGGCCTCCTGCTCCGGTGTGCAGATCAACTACAAGGGCTCCGGCTCCGGCGCCGGTGTCACCGCGTTCACCCAGGGCCAGGTGGCCTTCGCCGGTTCCGACTCGGCGCTCAAGCCCGAAGAGGTCACGGCCTCCAAGTCGGTCTGCAAGGGCGGCCAGGGCATCGACCTGCCGATGGTCGGCGGCCCGATCGCGGTCGGCTTCAACGTCCCCGGCGTCGACAAGCTCGTCCTGAACGCCGAGACGCTCGCCAAGATCTTCGACAGCAAGATCACCAACTGGAACGACGCGGCGATCAAGAAGCTCAACCCCGACGCCAAGCTCCCCGACCTGAAGATCCAGGCGTTCCACCGCTCGGACGAGTCCGGCACCACGGACAACTTCACCAAGTACCTGATCGCCGCCTCCCCGGCGAACTGGAAGTACGAGGGCGGCAAGGCCTGGCAGGCCAAGGGCGGCCAGTCGGCGTCCGGCTCCTCCGGTGTCGCCCAGCAGGTCAAGCAGACCTCCGGCGCCATCTCCTACATGGAGCTGTCGTACGCCAAGGACGGCATCGTCCCGGTCACCATCGACACCGGCGCCTCCGCCCCGGTCGAGGCCACCGTCGAGAACGCCACCAAGGCGATCGCGGCCGCCAAGGTCGTCGGCACCGGCAAGGACCTGTCGCTCCAGCTGGACTACGCGACCAAGGCCGACGGCGCCTACCCGATCACCCTGGTCACCTACGAGATCGTCTGCGACAAGGGCAACAAGTCGGACACCCTCGCCGGCACCAAGGCGTTCCTGCGCTACATCGCCTCCGAGGACGGCCAGGGCCAGCTCTCCACGGCCGGCTACGCCCCGATCCCCGACGACATCATCGCCAAGGTCCGCACCACCATCGAGGGCCTGAGCTGATCTGAGCGTGCGGCCCGTCCCCGCACCGGGGCCGGGCCGCACCGTCCGGTGCACCGCCGCCAGGAGCCGCACACACCGTGCGTCTCCGCAGACCGGAGAACCCGATGGACACCACACAGATAACCGACACACCTCCCCCCGCAGCCCAGCCCACCGCGACCGAGCAGAAGCGCGCCGCCCGCGGCGCCACCCGCCCCGGAGACCGGATCTTCCTCGGCCTCTCCCGCGGCTCGGGCATCTTCCTTCTGGTGATCATGGCCGCGATCGCGGTCTTCCTCACCTACCGCGCGTCCCTCGCCATCAGCAAGGACCACGGCAACTTCCTGACCACCTTCGAGTGGAACACCAACCTTCAGGAGCCGGTCTTCGGCATCGCGGTCCTCGCCTTCGGCACGGTCGTCTCCTCGATCGTCGCCATGGCCATCGCGGTCCCGATCGCCGTCGCGATCGCGCTGTTCCTCACCCACTACGCCCCGCGCAAGCTGAGCGGTCCCATCGCCTATGTGATCGACCTGCTCGCCGCCGTGCCGTCCATCGTGTACGGCCTGTGGGGCGCCCTGGTCCTCGTACCGAACATGAACGGCCTGTTCGGCTGGCTGGACGACTACTTCGGCTGGACCGGCATCTTCTCCTGGCAGGGCGGCGCGGCCCGCTCGATGCTGACCGTCGGCATCCTGCTCGCCATCATGATCCTGCCGATCATCACCAACGTCAGCCGTGAGGTCTTCCGGCAGACGCCGCGGATGAACGAGGAGGCGGCCCTGGCGCTCGGTGCCACCCGCTGGGAGGTCATCCGCATGTCGGTGATCCCCTTCGGCCGCTCCGGCGTGATCTCCGCCTCGATGCTCGGCCTCGGCCGCGCGCTCGGCGAGACGATGGCCGTGGCCACCGTGCTCTCCCCGACCTTCGACATCCAGGCCAGCCTGCTCGACCCGGGCGGCGGCACCTTCGCGCAGAACATCGCCAGCAAGTTCGGCGAGGCCACCGAGTTCGGCCGGGACGCGCTGATCGCCTCCGGTCTGGTCCTGTTCGTCATCACGCTGCTGGTCAACGGCGCGGCCCGCGCGATCATCGCCCGCCGCGCAGAGTACTCGGGGGCCAACGCATGAGCACCGCAACCGTCAGCACCCTGCGCGGTGCCCGTCTGCCCAAGTGGTCGCCGTACGCCATCGCGGGCGGCTCGCTCGGCCTCGCGGTCGGCATCGGCCTGGCCGCCGGCCTCGACAGCGAGGTCCAGTGGGGCCTGATCGCCGCGCTTCTCTTCCTCGTCGGGACCTACGGCATCGCCGCCCGCGTGGAGGGCCGCCGCCAGGCCAAGGACCGCATCGCGACCTCGCTGGTCTGGGTCGCCTTCCTGCTCGCCGTGATCCCGCTGGTCTCCCTGGTCTGGGTGACCGTCGCACGCGGCGTGAAGGTCCTCGACGTCTACTTCCTGACCCACTCCATGGGTGTGGTCGCCGACACCGAGCCCGGCGGCGGTATCTACCACGCCATCATCGGCAGCCTGGAGCAGGTCGGCCTCGCCGCCCTGATCGCCGCCCCGATCGGTGTGCTCACCGCGGTCTACCTGGTCGAGTACGGGCGGGGCAAGCTCTCCAAGGCCATCACGTTCTTCGTCGACGTCATGACCGGCATCCCGTCGATCGTCGCGGGTCTGTTCATCCTCAGCCTCATGCTCCAGTTCGAGATGCAGCCCTTCGGCTTCGCCGGCTCGCTGGCCCTGGCCATCCTGATGATGCCGGTGGTCGTCCGCTCCACCGAGGAGATGCTCAAGCTCGTCCCGAACGAGCTGCGCGAGGCCTCCCTCGCGCTGGGCGTCCCGAAGTGGCGCACGATCCTGAAGGTGGTCCTGCCGACCTCGATCGGCGGCATCACGACCGGCATCATGCTGGCGGTCGCCCGTATCGCGGGCGAGACGGCTCCGGTGCTGCTCCTCGTCTTCGGCAACCCGTTCATCAACACCAACCCCTTCGAAGGGGCGCAGGCGTCGCTGCCGCTGTACATCTACCAGCAGTACGCGAACAGCGCGGGTTCCGGAGCGGCGTACGACCGCGCCTGGGCGGCGTCGCTGACGCTGATCGCCTTCGTGATGATCCTGAACCTGGTGGCCCGCGGCATCGCCCGCTGGAAGGCCCCGAAGACCGGTCGCTGACGCGGCCATACAGCGACCGACGAATCTCTGGAAGTGAAGTAGTCATGGCCAAGCGAATCGACGTAAGCGGGCTCACCGCCTACTACGGCTCCCACAAGGCGATCGAAGACATCTCGATGACCGTCGAGCCCCGCTCGGTGACGGCCTTCATCGGCCCCTCCGGCTGCGGCAAGTCGACGTTCCTGCGCACCCTGAACCGGATGCACGAGGTCACCCCCGGCGGCCGGGTCGAGGGCAAGGTGATGCTGGACGACGAGGACCTGTACGGCAACGGGATCGACCCGGTCTCCGTCCGCCGCGAGGTCGGCATGGTCTTCCAGCGTCCGAACCCCTTCCCCACGATGTCGATCTTCGACAACGTGGCGGCGGGCCTGCGTCTGAACGGCTCGTACAAGAAGTCCGAGCTCGCGGACGTGGTCGAGAAGTCCCTCAAGGGCGCGAACCTCTGGAACGAGGTCAAGGACCGCCTGAACAAGCCGGGTTCCGGCCTCTCCGGCGGTCAGCAGCAGCGCCTCTGCATCGCCCGCGCGATCGCCGTGGAGCCGAAGGTCCTCCTCATGGACGAGCCCTGCTCGGCCCTGGACCCGATCTCCACCCTCGCGATCGAGGACCTGATCGGCGAGCTGAAGGAGCGCTTCACGATCGTCATCGTGACGCACAACATGCAGCAGGCGGCCCGCGTCTCCGACCGCACCGCCTTCTTCAACCTGGCCGCCGTCGGCCAGCCCGGCAAGCTGATCGAGATCGACGAGACGGAGCGCATCTTCTCCAACCCGTCGGTCCAGGCCACGGAGGACTACATCTCCGGCCGC
Source organism: Streptomyces sp. (assembly GCA_013361925.1). Taxonomy (GTDB): domain Bacteria; phylum Actinomycetota; class Actinomycetes; order Streptomycetales; family Streptomycetaceae; genus Streptomyces. The sequence continues at coordinate 5,148 of JABFXD010000824.1, forward strand.
TTCGGCTGAGCCGACCCGGACCCCTCGCGGTGCTGCATGGCGGTGCCACCGCGAGGACGCAAAAGAGCCCGCCCCCTGGCTCATCAGGGGGCGGGCTCCTTGCGTACCGCCTTACAGGAACGCCAGATCCACGATCCCGAACGACGCCGCGGCCACGATCGCCGCCGCCGGCATCGTGATGAACCAGCCGAGGACGATGTTCTTCGCGACTCCCCAGCGCACGGCGTTCACCCGCTTCGTCGCGCCGACGCCCATGATCGCGGAGGTGATGACATGGGTCGTGGAGATCGGCGCCTTGAAGAGGAACGCGGTGGTGAACATGATCGACGCACCGGTCGTCTCCGCGGCGAACCCCTGCGGCGGGTCCAGCTCGATGATCTTCCGGCCCAGCGTCCGCATGATCCGCCATCCACCGGCGTACGTACCGAGCGACAGCATCACGGCGCACACGATCTTCACCCACACCGGGATCGGATCGCCGTAGTCCTCGACATCGGCGATGACCAGCGCCATCACCACGATGCCCATGGTCTTCTGCGCGTCCTGAAGACCGTGCCCGAGCGCCATACCGGCCGCCGAGACGGTCTGCGCGATCCGGAAACCGCGCTTGGCCTTGTGCGGGTTGGCCCGCCGGAAGATCCACATGATCGCGGTCATCACCAGGTAACCGGCGATGAGACCGACGAACGGCGACACGAACATCGGGATGACGACCTTCTCCAGCACCCCGTGCCAGTAGACCGTCGTACCGCCCGCGAGCGCCGCCCCCACCATGCCGCCGAACAGCGCGTGCGAGGAGGACGAGGGCAGCCCGAAGTACCAGGTGATGAGGTTCCAGGTGATCGCACCGACGAGCGCGGCGAAGAGGATGCCCATCCCCTTCGAGCCCTCGGGCGTCTCGATCAGTCCCTCGCTGACGGTCTTGGCCACGCCGCTGCCCAGGAAGGCACCGGCGAGGTTCATCACCGCGGCCATCGCCAGGGCCGCACGCGGGGTGAGCGCCCGGGTCGAGACCGATGTCGCGATCGCGTTCGCCGAGTCGTGGAAGCCGTTGGTGTAGGTGAATCCGAGCGCGACGCCAATGGTCACGATCAGTGCAAAGGTGTCCATGAAGGGCTCAGGACTCCTTGACCGCGATGGTCTCCACCGTGTTGGCCACGTGCTCGAAGGCGTCCGCCGCCTCCTCCAGCACATCCACGATCTGCTTCAGCTTCAGCACCTCGATGGCGTCGTACTTGCCGTTGAAGAGCTGGGCCAGCAGCTTGCGGTGGATCTGGTCGGCCTGGTTCTCCAGCCGGTTGACCTCGATCCAGTACTCGGTGAGGTTGTCCATGGTCCGCAGATTGGGCATGGCCTCGGCGGTCAGCTCCGCCGCCCGCGCCAGCACCTCGATCTGCTGCTCGACGCCCTTGGGGAGTTCCTCGACGTTGTAGAGGACGACCAGGTCGACGGCCTCCTCCATGAAGTCCATGATGTCGTCGAGGGAGGACGCGAGGTTGTAGATGTCCTCACGGTCGAACGGCGTGATGAACGAGGAGTTCAGCTGGTGGAAGATCGCGTGTGTGGCGTCGTCACCAGCGTGTTCCGCGGCCCGCATACGCTCTGCGATCTCGGCCCGGCCGGCGGTGTCCGCCCCGAGCAGTTCCATGAGGAGCTTCGAGCCCGTGACGATGTTGTCCGCGGATGCGGCGAACATGTCATAGAAGCTCGTCTCCCTGGGGGTCAGACGGAAGCGCACAAGGGGTCCTCGGGGTGCATCGGTTTCGGTCAGGCTGATGCTAAGTGCATCATCCGGCCACGGCTAATGGGCCGTCCCCCAGTGTCGCCCATCAGGCAGAGTGGTCGGCACGGGGGCCTTCCGCCTGCCCTATACCCAGCAAAGTTCGGTACGATATACCCAGTAGGGGTATATACCTGTCCGGAACTGTGGAGGACGCGATGACGACGACCGAGGCCGGCGCCACGGCGCCCTCCGAGCCGGTGACCGAAAACGTCACCCACGGCTACCACAAGCAGAAGGACGAGCACCTCAAGCGCCTGCGCCGGATCGAGGGCCAGATCCGCGGCCTCCAGCGCATGGTCGAGGAGGACGTCTACTGCATCGACATACTCACGCAGGTGTCCGCCTCCACCAAGGCCCTGCAGTCCTTCGCCCTGCAGCTGCTGGAGGAGCACCTGCGCCACTGCGTCGCCGACGCGGCCCTCAAGGGCGGCGACGAGATCGACGCGAAGGTGGAAGAGGCCACGAAGGCGATCGCCCGCATGATGCGGACCTGACCGAGCGGGTGGGGGGCAGGCGTCTCCCGCCGCTCAGCGGCCGGAGGCCTCGCGCTCCTCGGCCACTTTCAGCACCTCGTCGATGCTCTCCAGACTGAGCCGGTCCTGGGCGGCCGACGCCGCGATGATCAGCTCTCCGCACAGCTCGATCTCGGCGAGGGCCACGTGGTCCTGAACTGCCGTACCGCCGACCGGAGCCACGTGCATCACCTCTTCTCTGCCGTCACCGCTTCCTAGAGTAGGGAGCGGTCTACACACCGCGCATGGCACGGACGGGCTAGTTCTTGACGCCCGTCACGACCGCTCGCCCCCGGCCGGCCCCCGGCTCACTCCTCCGCGATCTTCCCGGCGTAGATGTCGTCGCCGTCCGGCAGGCGTACGTCGACGGCGACGCCGAAGTCGAACAGCAAGGTCGTCGACGCCACGGCCACGGTGCCCTGGCGCTGCCCGTTGACGAAGCTGAACCGGTGCCTGACCTTGCGGATGCGCCCCTCGTCGTCGAGGTACACGTCGAAGGGAACGCGCGCCGTGGCGAACCCTTTCGCCGCCGCCCCCAGCGATGCCTTGTTCCCGTCGGTCGCCCCCCGCGCGGCGACGGTGAGATCGGCCACCCCGCGATAGTGCCGAACGGCGATCCCGGCCACGTCCGTCTTCCCCACGTACGTCGCCGTCCGCGCCCCGCGCAGCAACTCGGCGGCGGCGAACGGGTCGGTGGCACCGCCGGTGACCAGGTTGCCGTCGGAGAGGCCGGCGGTGTCGACGCGGACCCACTTGTCCGCGGGGACACCGGCACCCCGGTTCTTCATGAACAGGGCGCCGGGAGCGAGCAGTTCGGTGATCGGCCGATGCTCGCTCTGCCCGGCCGGGTCCTGCGGCAGCAACACCTTCAACTGCCCGATCTGCCGCCGGTAGTCATAGACACCCTCGCCCCGGATGGTGACACGGGTCCCGCCGGTGGCCATCTCCATGGACGTCCGGGCCTTCGAACTCCCGGCCTCCACAAGGCGACCCGCGGCAGCGTGCAGCGCGGCGACGGGATCACCACCCCGCGCGTCCTGATCGGTGTCACTCCCGGCGCACCCACTGACCCCGCACCAGACCATGACCCCCGCGACGACCGCCCCGCCGACCCTGTGCTGCCGCTCCGCCATCGCCTGCCTCCGTCACGGACCCCCTGTCGCTCCCCTTAACGACGGGTCCGTGGGGCCGTCACGCATACCGCCCCTTTACCCGGGCTCGGTAACGTTGTCTCCGTGGCGCAGCAGGACAGGGTCCCCCCACCCGCAGACCCCCAGGAACACCTCACGACAACGGTCGACCAGGGCCGCTTCTGCACAGCCCGCTGCACCTGCGGCTGGCGCGGCCCGGCAAGAAGAGCAAGAAGCCAGGCAAG
>JABFXD010000021.1 GCA_013361925.1 Streptomyces sp.
GACGGTCCACCCCGGCTCGCCGAACCCCAGCTCCAGTCGGTGCCCGTCCTCGACGAAGGTCACCCGCCGCCCGGCCGCGTCGACCTCAACCGCCGTCAGCTTCGGGAGCTCGGCCCCTCCACCGTCGTACGGCGTGAACGCGACCGCGGTCTCCAGCGCGGCGGGTTTGCCCGCGGCGGGCGGGAGGGCGAGCCCGGCCGTCCGCTCGGCCAGCGAGGCGTCCGCCTGCGGGGTGGTGCGGCCGAACGCGGGGATCAGATGCCGCCAGACGAGGTCCAGCACCGCCTGCATCTGATCGGTGGCGCCGGTGATCGCGACCACGGCGTCCTGCTCGGGCAGCACGAGGCAGTACTGCCCGTAGGCACCGTCCCCGCGGTAGCCGTACCGGGACATCCAGAACTGGTAGCCGTAGCCGAGCCGCCAGTCCGCCGACCAGGTCTCGTCGCCGCTCGCGATGTGGGACCGGGTCGCCTCCTCGACCCACCCCTCGGGCAGCACCCGCTCGCCCTCCCAGATGCCGCCCTGGAGATGGAGCTGGCCGAGGCGGGCGATCGCGTCGGTGGTGGCGTGCAGCCCGCTGTAGCCGAGCTGGCGTCCGGTCCGGCCCGCCAGCCAGGCCACGTCGCCGATGCCGATCGGGTCGAAGAGGCGGGGGCGCAGATAGTCGGTCAGGGACTGGCCGGTCACCCGCTGGAGGATCGCGGCGAGGGTGTAGGTGGTGGGCTGGTTGTAGGCGAAGACCGTGCCCGGGTCGCCGTCCGGCGGCAGCAGGAGGAAGCCGCGCACCGGCTCCTCGCGGTCCGTCTCCAGCGCCCGCTCATGGGTCTCGGCCGCGTGACCGCTGGCCATGGTCGTGATGTGGCGGACCAGCATCGCGCGGCTGCGCGGGTCGGTGATGTCGGCGTCGAACTCCGGGAAGTACGAGATCACCGGGTCGTCGAGCCGCAGCAGTCCCTCGGCCACGGCGAAGGCGGCGGCCGTCGCGGTGAAGCTCTTGCTGAGCGAGTAGAGGAGATGGCGGCGGTCGGCGGTGTACGGCGCCCACCAGCCGGAGGCCACGACCTTGCCGTGCCGCAGGATCATCAGGCTGTGCGGCTCGATGTCGGGCGAGGTTTCGAGGGCGTCGAGGAGGGCGTGGACGCCGGACGCGTCGACGCCTTCGGCGGACGGGGTGCTCGTGGACAGGGGGCGCGCGCTCATGCGGGCATCCTCCCCCGGCCTTACCCCATGATCCAGATGCCCGTCGGCTGTTTTCCGGAGCCCAGCCAGGGGACTCGCCGCTTATGGTGCAAATCGGATACACGATGATGACCGAGCAGGCCGGGCCGCGAGAGCTCGTCGACCATGTGGTGCGGGCCGAGGAGGCGGGTTTCGACTTCTCGGTGACCTCGGACCATTACTTTCCGTGGCTGCGCTCGCAGGGTCACTCGCCGTACGCGTGGAGTGTGCTCGGTGCCGCCGCGCAGGCGACCTCGCGCATTCCGCTCATGACCTATGTGACCTGTCCGACGTTCCGCTACCACCCCGCGGTCGTGGCCCAGAAGGCGGCCACGATGCAACTGCTGTCGGAGGGCCGGTTCCGACTGGGACTCGGCTCGGGGGAGAATCTCAACGAGCATGTGGTGGGCGGCGGTTGGCCGTCCGTGGACGTGCGGCACGACATGCTTGAGGAGGCGGTGGAGATCATCCGGGCGCTCTTCGCGGGCGGTCATGTCAACCGGCGCGGCACCCACTTCGACGTGGAGTCGGCCCGGTTGTGGGATCTGCCGGACCAGCCGGTTCCGATCGGGCTCGCCGTGTCCGGCGAGCAGTCGTGCGCCCTCGCGGGCCGGCTCGCCGACCTGGTGATCGCGACGGAGCCGAAGGCGGGCCTGCTCGACTCCTTCGACCGGCACGGTGGCGCGGGCAAGCCGCGCGTGGGCCAGCTGCCGGTCTGCTACGACCCCGACCGGGATGCCGCCGTCCGTCGCGCGCACGACCAGTTCCGCTGGTTCGGCGGCGGCTGGAAGGTCAACTCCGAGCTGCCGCACCCCGACGCGTTCGAGGCGGCGACCCAG
>JABFXD010000640.1 GCA_013361925.1 Streptomyces sp.
GACCCGTACGCCTGCTCATTCCGAAGATCTCCGTCGACGCCCCGTTCACGGACCTCGCCATCGGCAGCACCGGTCAGCTCCAGCCGCCCCCGGCCGACGACACCAATCTCGTCGGCTGGTTCGCCAAGGGAGCCTCCCCGGGAGAGACGGGCACGTCGATCATCGCCGGTCACGTCGACACCATGACCTCGGCGGCCGTCTTCGCGGACCTCGGGGAACTGAAGAAGGGCGATTCCTTCGAGGTGAGACGGGACGACGGGCGCACGGCGTCCTTCGTGGTCGACGACGTGGAGACGTTCGAGAAGGACAACTTCCCCAGCCGGCGTGTCTACGCCGACACGGACCAGGCGCAGGTCCGGCTCATCACCTGTGCGGGTGACTACGACCGTACGGTCAGGGACTACACGGACAACCTGGTGGTCTTCGCCCACCTGGTCTGAGCGGGCCCCGTCCGCCGGGGTCCGGGGTCGCCCGCCCAGGGGCATACGAGTCGCGCGGTTTCGGCAGCGGGCTCAGGATCGAGGGGATCGAGCACGTCGGAGGCACACGCCGACGTGAGCGAGACCCGTCCGGTTCTTTCCCGTCAAGGAGATGTGCGCAGGATGACCACCACGTCCGAACGTGTTTCGGAATCCCTCATGCGAGAGGCGTCGCAGCGCGTCTCTCAGTCCGTGTTCGACGGTTCCCGGCTGCGTGTCGTCCTGCTGGTGGACGTCTACGACGGTGCTCAGCAGCAGTTCCTGGAGGCGTACGAGCAACTGTGCAACCAGGTCGCGTCGGTCCCCGGGCATGTCAGCGACCAGCTGTGCCAGTCCATCGAGAATCCCTCGCAATGGCTCATCACCAGCGAGTGGGAGAGTGCTCCGCCGTTCCTCACCTGGGTGAACAGTGAGGACCACGTGCGGATGGTGGAGCCACTGCACAGCTGCGTCCGTGACACCCGGTCACTTCGCTTCCACGTCGTGCGCGAGACCGGCGGCCCCGCGGCGGCCGTGGAGCCCGGCGCCCGCGGACTCCAGGCGTCCCCGAGGATCGGTGACGGCCTGGTCCGGCACGCGCTCACGTTCACGGTCAAGCCGGGCAGCGAGGAGACCGTGGCCGCGATCCTGGCCGGGTACGCCTCGCCGGAGTCACGGGTCGACGACACCACCCAGCTGTGCCGCACCTCCCTGTTCATGCACGGCAACCGGGTGGTCCGCGCCATCGAGGTGCGGGGCGACCTGCTCGCCGCGCTGCGCCATGTCGCCAAGCAGCCCGAGGTACGCGCCGTCGAGGAAGCCATCAACCCCTACCTGGAGCAGGACAGGGACCTCGACGACCCGGAGGCCGCGCGGCTCTTCTTCACCCGCGCGGCGCTGCCCGCCGTACACCATGTGACGTCGGGCCAGGACAGCACGGGCGCCGTGCGGCAGGCGCTGTACTACCCGGCCCGTGAAGGACGCGGAATGCGCCTGGCCGAGCTGCTCGCCCGTCAGGACGTGGCAGCGGCCAACGATCCGCAGACGCCGCTGCTGCGCAGCACGATCTTCCAGCGCGATGACGTGGTGGTGCGGCTCGTGGACGTGCGGGGCGGCCTCGACAACGTTGCCATGCCGGGTCTGTCCGACCCCGGCCAGGCGACCGAGATCGCGGAACTCCTGGACACGGAAGCTCTCGGCGGCGCGGCGCTGAAGGACGGCGTCCCGGCTCACCACCTGAGCGTCCCCCGCATGGAACTCGTCACCGACCGCCAGGCGCCCGACGCCTGATTCGGCACGTCGGCATCGGGGCCGTGGTGTCCACGCCCCGTGCCGGTGCAACACATGTTCGGAGGAACGTCGTGAACAAACTTCCTGGAATCGTGGACCTGAGCGAGGTCGAGCCCAACACCCGGCGCGGCGGGGATCTGCGCGCCATGCTCACCCCTGCCACCGTCGGCTCCACCAGCGGTTTCATGGGCGTGGCCATCGTGCAGCCCGGCGACCGCATCGCCGAGCACTACCACCCCTACTCCGAGGAGTTCATCTACGTCCTCTGCGGACAGCTGGAGGTGGACCTGGACGGCGAGACCCACCCGCTGCAGCCCGAGCAAGGGCTGCTGATCCCCGCCTACATGCGGCACCGCTTCCGCAACGTCGGCAAGGTGGAGGCCCGCATGGTCTTCCACCTCGGCCCGCTCGCCCCGAGCCCGCCGCTCGGCCATGTCGACACCGAGGACGCGGACGGGGTGCCGATCGCGGCGGAGCCGACCCACACGAGCGTGGGACGGGTGGCCGAGCCTCAGGTCCGTTCATGACCAGGCGCGTGGCGGTCACCGGCATGGGCGTCGTCGCCCCCGAAGGCATCGGAGTGCCGGCCTTCTGGGACCTGCTGTCCCACGGGCGCACGGCGACGCGGGGCATCACCTTCTTCGACCCGGCCGGGCTGCGTTCGAGGATCGCCGCCGAGTGCGACTTCGACCCGGCGGCCCACGGCCTGGACCCGGAGCAGATCGCACGGTGCGACCGGTACATCCAGTTCGCCCTGGCGGCCGGGGAGGAGGCGGTACGGGACTCGGGCCTCGACCTCGCCGCGGAGAACCCGTGGCGCGTGGCGGTCTCCCTGGGCACCGCGGTCGGCGGCACCACCCGACTGGAGCACGACTACGTGCTGGTCAGCGAGGGAGGCAAGCGCTGGGACGTGGACCACCGGCAGGCCGGCCCGCAGCTGCACCGGGCGTTCGCGCCGAGCACCCTCGCCTCGACGGTGGCGGAACGGTTCGAGGCCCGCGGCCCGGTCCAGACGGTCTCCACCGGCTGCACCTCGGGCCTGGACGCGGTCGGCTACGCCTTCCACACGATCGAGGAGGGCCGGGCCGACATCTGCATAACCGGGGCGTCGGACTCGCCGATCTCACCGATCACCATGGCCTGCTTCGACGCGATCAAGGCGACCTCCCCGAACAACGACGACCCCGCCCACGCCTCGCGCCCCTTCGACGCGGACCGCAACGGCTTCGTCATGGGGGAGGGCGGCGCGGTCCTCGTCCTGGAGGAGCTCGAACACGCCCGGGCCCGCGGCGCCCACGTGTACTGCGAGATCGGCGGCTACGCCACGTTCGGCAACGCCTACCACATGACCGGTCTGACCGGCGAGGGCCTGGAGATGGCCCGGGCCATCGAGGACGCCCTGGACCAGGCCCGGCTCGACCGTACGGCGATCGACTACGTCAACGCGCACGGCTCGGGCACCGTCCAGAACGACCGGCACGAGACAGCGGCGGTCAAACGGGCTCTTGGCGCACACGCCTACGACACGCCCATGAGCTCCATCAAGTCCATGGTGGGCCACTCCCTCGGCGCGATCGGCGCGATCGAACTCGTCGCCTGTGCGCTGTCCCTGACCCACCAGGTCGTCCCGCCCACCGCCAACTACGAGACGCCGGACCCCGAGTGCGATCTGGACTACGTCCCGCGCGTCGCCCGTGAGCGAAGGCTGAACAGTGTTCTCTCCGTGGGCAGCGGATTCGGTGGCTTCCAGTCCGCGGTGGTCCTGACCCTGCCGAGGGAGAAGACACGATGAGCGGACATCCCCGGCGCGCGGCCCTCACCGGGATCGGCGTGGTCGCGCCCAACGGAACCAGCACCGAGACCTTCTGGAAGTCGACCAAGGAAGGCATCAGCGTCCTGGACCGGATCACCCGTGAGGGATGCGGGCACCTGCCGCTGCGGGTGGGCGGCGAGGTCCGGGACTTCGACCCGCCGAGCCTGGTCGAGGAGCGCTACCTCGTCCAGACCGACCGGTTCACCCACTTCGCGATGGCCGCGGCCGACCAGGCGCTCGACGACGCCGGCCTCGGCCGCAGCGAAACGGACGCGGCACCGTTCTCCGTGGGTGTGGTGACCGCGGCGGGTTCCGGCGGCGGCGAGTTCGGGCAGCGGGAACTGCAGCAGCTGTGGGACAAGGGCAGCCGTTTCGTCGGGCCGTACCAGTCCATCGCCTGGTTCTACGCCGCGAGCACCGGCCAGATCTCCATCCGCCGTGGCTTCAAGGGCCCGTGCGGTGTGGTCGCCGCCGACGAGGCCGGCGGCCTCGACGCCGTGGCCCACGCGGCCCGGGCCGTGCGGCGCGGCACCGACGTGCTCGTGGCCGGCGCGACCGAGGCGCCGCTCGCCCCCTACTCGATGGTCTGCCAGCTCGGTTACGAGGAGCTGAGCACCGTCGACGACCCCGACCGCGCCTACCGTCCCTTCACCACGGCGGCCTGCGGATTCGTGCCCGCCGAAGGCGGCGCCATGCTCGTCGTGGAGAGCGAGGACTCGGCCCGGCAACGGGGCGCGTCCGTGCGCGCCACCGTGGCGGGCCACGCGGCCACGTTCACCGGCGCCTCCCGCTGGGAGCAGTCCCGGCAAGGGCTCGTCCAGGCCGTCCTGGGCGCCTTGGAAGAGGCGGACTGCGCGCCCGAGGAGATCGACGTGGTGTTCGCCGACGCCCTCGGTGTACCGGAGGCCGACCGGGCCGAGGCACTGGCGATCGTGGACGCCCTGGGTCCGCACGGCAGGCGCGTCCCCGTCACGGCACCGAAGACCGGCACCGGCCGGAGCTACTCGGCGGCGCCCGTCCTGGACGTCGCCGCGGCGGTGCTCGCGATGGAGCACGGTCTGATCCCGCCCACCCCCAACGTCTTCGACGCCTGCCACGACCTCGACCTCGTGACCTCGCGCGCCCGTGCGGGCGAACTGCGCACGGCGCTCGTCCTCAGCCGAGGACTCATGGGGTCGAACTCGGCGCTCGTGCTCCGGCGCGGCGCCGGCGACGCCTCGTGACGAGGCATCGCCAGCACTCATCACACACCACCCGACACAGCAGGGAGACACAGCGCATGAGTGACCGCATCACCGTGGAGGAGCTCAGTGAGCTCATGAAGAAGTCCGCCGGAGTCACCGTCCCCCCGGAGGACCTCCGGCAGCGCTACGACACCGGCTTCGACACCTTCGGGATCGACTCCCTCGCCCTGCTCGGCATCGTGGGTGAGCTGGAGAACCGGTACGGCACGCCCATGCCTCCGGACGCGGAGAAGAGCAAGACCCCGCAGCAGTTCCTCGAACTGGTCAACAGCGTTCTACTGGCGGGAGCCTGACATGGCCGGGCACACCCAGAACGAGATCACCATCGGCGCGCCGCTCGACCTGGTCTGGGACATGACCAACGACGTCGCGAGCTGGCCGCAGCTGTTCAGCGAGTACGCCTCGGCCGAGATCCTCTCCCAGGAGGGGAACCGGACCACCTTCCGGCTGACCATGCACCCCGACGACAACGGGAAGGTGTGGAGCTGGGTGTCGGAACGCGAGCCGGACCGTGACACGCTCACGGTGCGGGCCCGCCGGGTCGAGACCGGGCCCTTCGCCTACATGAACATCGTGTGGCAGTACGAGAAGGTGCTCGAGGGCACCCGGATGGTGTGGACCCAGGACTTCGCGATGAAGCCGGACGCACCGGTCGACGACGCCTGGATGACCGACAACATCAACCGGAACTCCAAGGTGCAGATGGCCCTGATCCGGGACCGGATCGAGCAGGCAGCCACGGAGCGCCGGCCCGCGCCGGTGCTGTCCGACTGAACCGGACGGAGGGCAGGACGATGCACCAATCCCTGATCATCGCCCGTATGGCGCCGGAGTCGGCCCTCGACATCGCCAAGGTGTTCGAGGAGTCGGACCGGGGCGAGCTGCCCCACCTCGTGGGAGTCGCCCGCCGCAGCCTCTTCCAGTTCGGCGACGTCTATCTGCACCTCATCGAGTCGGAGCGGGACCCCGGACCCGCCATCGCCAAGGTGGCCGGGCATCCCGAGTTCCGGGACGTCAGCGAGCGGCTGTCGGCGTACGTCACCGCGTACGATCCGGCGACCTGGCGTTCACCGAAGGACGCCATGGCGCGCTGCTTCTACCGCTGGGAGCGGGACAACGCCCCCTCCTGAAGCACCGAATGAACCGCCGGTCGCCGGGCACGCGAGGGTTGCGTGCCCGGCGACCGGCGGTTCGTGAGGGGTTTCGCCGGGGGACTCGATCACTCGGGGACGGTGCAGTCGAACGCGTGCAGATAGGGGTTGACCGGGCGTACGTCGTCGATGACCAGGCCCGCCGTGGTCAGCCTGTCGACCATGCTGGCGCTCGTGTGCTTGGCGCCGCCCACGTTCAGGAGCAGCAGCAGGTCCATCGCGGTGCTGAACCGCATCGAGGGGGAGTCGTCGACGAGGTTCTCGATGACCACGACCCGCGTTCCCGGGCCGCCCGCCCGGATGACGTTGCGCAGCGTCCGGGTCGTACTGTCGTCGTCCCACTCCAGGATGTTCTTGATGACGTACACATCGGCCTTGACCGGGACGTCCTCCCGGCAGTCACCGGGTACCAGGCGCATCCGGTCGGCGAGTGCGCCTCCCGCCCGAAGGCGTGCGTCGGCGTTCTCCACCACACGCGGCAGGTCGAGCAGGGTGCCGTGCAGCGCCGGGTACTTCTCCAGCAGGCTCGCCACCACATGCCCCTGACCGCCCCCGATGTCGGCGACCGAGGTGGCTGCCGACAGGTCGAGGAACCGCGCGACATCGCGCGCGGACTGCACGCTGGAGGTCGTCATGGCCCGGTTGAAGACGTCGGCCGACTCCGGGGCGTCCTCGTTGAGGTAGGGGAAGAACTCCTTGCCGTACAGCTCCTGTACGACGTTGCGGCCGGAGCGCACCGCCTCGTCCAGCCGCGGCCACGCGTCCCAGGTCCACGGCTCGGTGCACCACAGGACGATGTCGCGCAGGCTGTGCGGGTCGTCCACGCGCAACTGGCGGGACATGTCGGTGTGGGTGAAGGTCCCGTCCGGCTGCTCGGCGAAGACGCCGTAGCAGGACAGGGCCCGCAACAGCCGTCGTAGCGGCTTGGGTTCGGTGCGTACCGCGGCCGCGAGTTCCTCCGCGGTGAGGGGGCTGTCACCGAGGGCGTCGGCGACGTTCAGCCGGGTGGCCGCGCGGAGGGCGGCCGCGCATGCCGCTCCGAACGCGAGTTCCCTGAGCCGCATGGGTGACGGCGGGGCGGTCGGTGAGGTCTGTGCGGTGTGGGTGGTCTGTGCGGTCTGTGCGGTCGTCATGGGCCGCCCTCCTTCTGGGAGTTCATGAGCGGTTCCGCGGCCGTCAGCACAGTCCTGCGGGCCTGGACGCCCGGCAGGTGTTGTCCTGGAAGGTGTTGCCCTCGCCGGTGTCCGCGTTGACGAGATCCGCCGGGGAGTTGCCCTCCAGCACGTTGCCGGTGATCCGGTTGCGGTCGTTGGCGGTGCCCACGAAGCTCTTGAGCAGGACGATGCCGCCCGACATCGAGGAGTCGCCGACGTTGTCCGTGACGCGGTTCTTCGTCACCAGGGTGTCCTCGGCGCCGGTGAGCACGATGCCGGAGCCCTGGATCGCGTCGAGCCGCGCGGTCTTGGGGCAGGACTTGTTGTTCCGTGCGATGCGGTTGTCGCGCACGGTCAGGGCACCGGCCCTCGGCTTGTTCTCGTCGCCGACGACGAAGACGCCCGCGCAGTTGCCGGTGACACGGTTGTGCGCCACGGTGAGGTTCCGCAGGCGCCGGACGGTGACACCGATCCGGTTGCCCTGCAGGAGGTTGCCTTCGACCACGGTTCCCTCCGTGTCGACGGCGCCCTCCTCGGCCCGGATCGTGTTCGCGAGGAAGACGCCGGCGTCCCCGTTGTCCCGGACGGTGTTGTGGCGCAGCACGCTGCGGACCGAACGCTCTTGCGCGATCCCCCACACCCCGTTCTTCGCGGCGGTCACGTTCCGTACGGTCAGCCTGTCGGTCCCCACCCCGATGACCCCGGCCTTGGCGAAGCCGGTCACGGTCAGGGAGGCGATGGTGACGCCCTCGATGTTCTTGTCCTTCGTGCCGACCACGCAGATGCCGTTGCCGTTCTCGCCACAGCTCTCGGCGGCCTTGGTCTTGGCCGGCTCCAGGACGGTCTCGGGGCCCATGCCGCGCAGGGTGAGGCCGGGCGTGGTCACTTTGACGCTCTGGCGGTAGGTGCCGGGGGTCAGCAGAACGGTGTCTCCCGGCGCTGCGGCGTCCACGGCCTTCTGGATCGACTCGCCCGGAAAGACCAGGTGCGTCATGTGGTCCGCGGCGACCGCCGGGCCGGCGCCGAGCGCCGCTCCGGTGAGTGCGGCGGCACATGCCAGGTAGGTGACATGAGTTTTCATCATATTCCGCACGTTATGACCAGAAGATCGGTGAAGGGTCCCGATAGGCCGTCCGGCGGCGTGTCACGGAGCCGGCGCGTCGTGAGAAGCGCCCCACGGCGGTCGGCTCCGCGCTCTCAGGGTGTGGCCTCTCGTCGAGGGACGTCGGTGGTGTCGGTTGCCGGGCGCTGGGGGGCCGCCAGGCTCGTGAGGAGCTTGAACCTGTCCTCGGCGGGGGTGCCTGGTTCGGTGGCGTAGATGACCAGGTCGTGGACGGCCCGGTCGGACAGGGGCAGCGCCAGGGAGTGATAGGTCAGATCCAAGGGGCCGACGTCGGGATGCCGGAACTTCTTGGGCCCGTGGTGCTGGATGCGGACGTCGTGGGCGGCCCACAGTGCGCGGAAGTCGGGGCTGAGGGTGGACAGGTCGCCGATGAGGTCACGCAGCGTACGGTCGTGAGGCTCCCGTCCGGCCTCAGCGCGCAGCAGGGCGGCTGTGGTGCGGGCGGCCTTGTCCCAGTCGACGAAGAAATCCTGGGAGCCCTGGTCGAGGAAGATGTAGCGGGCGAAGTTGGGGCGGCTCCCCTTTTCGGTGGTGGCGCTGTCGAACAGCGGCGCGAACAGGGCTCGGG
>JABFXD010000704.1 GCA_013361925.1 Streptomyces sp.
ACCCGAGGCGGTCGCGGTGTCCATCCGACCCCGCTGTCACCGCGGCCGCCTCGTCAATCAGCCGCACGCTCCCGTGCGCCCCCCTTCTGCCCCCATCTGCAACCTCCTGCCCAGATGACTCCGTTACGTATCAAGGACGCCATGAGCCAGCAGCACTCCGCCGCCGACCCGGCCCCGACCTCCGCCGTCGCCACCGTCGCCCAGCGCCGCGACTGGTGGCGGGACGCGGTGATCTACCAGGTCTATCCGCGCAGCTTCGCCGACAGCAACGGCGACGGCATGGGCGACCTGGAGGGCATCCGCTCCCGACTGCCGTACCTGCGCGACCTCGGCATCGACGCCGTGTGGCTCAGCCCCTTCTACGCCTCCCCACAGGCCGACGCGGGCTATGACGTCGCCGACTACCGTGCCGTCGACCCCATGTTCGGCAACCTGCTGGACGCGGACGCGCTGATCCGTGACGCGCACGAGCTGGACCTCAGGATCATCGTCGACCTGGTCCCCAACCACTCCTCCGACCAGCACGAGTGGTTCAAGCGCGCCCTGCGCGAGGGCCCGGGATCCTCCCTCCGCGACCGCTACCACTTCCGCCCCGGCAAGGGCGAGAACGGTGAACTCCCGCCCAACGACTGGGAGTCCATCTTCGGCGGCCCGGCGTGGACCCGGGTCACCGAGCCCGACGGCTCCCTCGGCGAGTGGTACCTCCACCTCTTCGCCCCCGAGCAGCCCGACTTCAACTGGGAACACCCCGCGGTCGGCGACGAGTTCCGCTCCATCCTGCGCTTCTGGCTGGACATGGGCGTCGACGGCTTCCGCATCGACGTGGCCCACGGCCTGGTCAAGGCGGAGGGCCTGCCGGACCTCGGGGACCACGACCAGCTGAAGCTGCTGGGCAACGATGTCATGCCGTTCTTCGACCAGGACGGTGTGCACGAGGTGTACCGCCAGTGGCGGCTCATCCTCGACGAGTACGCGGGCGAGCGCATCTTCGTGGCGGAGGCCTGGACCCCGACCGTGGAGCGCACCGCGAACTACGTCCGCCCCGACGAACTGCACCAGGCCTTCAACTTCCAGTACCTGGGCACCCATTGGGACGCCGAGGAACTCCGCCAGGTCATCGACCGCACCCTGGAGGCGATGCGCCCGGTCGGCGCCCCCGCCACCTGGGTCCTCTCCAACCACGACGTCACCCGCCACGCCACCCGCTTCGCGAACCCGGCGGGCCTCGGCACCCAGATCCGCGAGGCGGGCGACCGCGAGCTGGGCCTGCGCCGAGCAAGGGCGGCCACTCTTCTCATGCTCGCCCTCCCCGGCTCGGCGTACATCTACCAGGGCGAGGAACTCGGCCTCCCCGACGTCGTCGACCTCCCCGACGAGGTCCGCCAGGACCCGGCGTACTTCCGCGGCGCGGGCCAGGACGGCTTCCGCGACGGCTGCCGCGTCCCGATCCCGTGGACCCGGGAGGGTTCGTCGTACGGCTTCGGCACGGGCGGCAGCTGGCTCCCGCAGCCGGCGGAGTGGGCGGACCTGAGCGTCGAGTCCCAGACGGGCGTCGCGGGCTCCACCCTGGAGCTCTACCGCACGGCCCTCGCCACCCGCCGCACCGAGCCCGACCTGGGCGCCGGCGAGTCGGTCGAGTGGCTCCGCGCCCCCGAGGGCGTCCTCGCCTTCCGCCGCGGCGACTTCGTCTGCGTGGCGAACACGACCGGCGAGTCGGTGACGACCCCGGCGTACGGGCGTCTCCTCCTCGCGAGCGGCGAGATCGCCGAGGTCGACGGCGACGCGAAGATCCCGGCGGACACCACGGGCTGGTGGACGACGGCCTGACCACGGGCACGCCTCCACCGGGCCCCCGCCGCCTTCGGGCAGCGGGGGCCCGGTGGTTTTCCCGGGTGAGCGGAGATTCCTCCGGCGGCGTGTCGATCTGCGCGGCCCGCGATCGACGCTTGGGTGGAAGGGCGACCGGCGCCCACCGTCCCGAGGAGAGACCATGCGGATCCGCGCCCGCCTCAGCATGAGTGCCGACGGCTATGTGACCACGCCGAACGGCTGGCCCGCCCTGACCGCCGACCCCGCGTTCGTCTCCGGCGAGAGCCATGGCATCCGGGAGTTCCTCGCGGACTGCGAGGCCGCGCTCATGGGCCGCACCACCTTCGAACCGGCGCTGAACAACACCCGCTGGCCCTGGCCCGACCTCGATGTGTTCGTCCTCGGCTCGCACCGCCCCGAGGGCACCCCGGACCATGTCACCACCGACAGCGATCCGGCCCGGCTGCTGGAGAAGATCCGCGCGGCCAACAAGGGCGGCGACGTCCACCTGGTCGGCGGCCCGCGTACGATCGCGACCTTCCACGCCCTCGGTGCCCTGGACCGCCTCGAACTCGTCGTCCTGCCCCTGCTGTTCGGCGGTGGCACACAGCTGACCCCCGCCCTCGGCGCCGACACCCGGCTGACCTTCCAGAGCCAACGGGCCCTGCCCGGCGGCTCGGTGGAGATCGTCTACGCCTGCGGAGGCAGCCGCGGTGAGCTACCGGCCCGGCCCGCCAGTCAGCGCTGAACGCGGACAGCCGGAAGAGGCCGCTCGTGGATCGAGCGGCCTCCTCGGGTCAGGACGGCGTCACTTCCAGGTGTCGCTCGCGGAGTAGCCCGACGAACTGCCCGTGGTGTACGAGCGGTTGGTGCCGGACTCCCAGGTCACGTTCCCGGAGCTGTCCTTCTTGACGTACTTGTACTCGAAGCTCGTGCTCTTGGGCACGATCGCCAGCTTGCTCCACGTCGGGTACGACGCCGACGACAGCGGGATGGCGTCGGCCGTGTTCCAGGAGCCGAGGGAGGCGACGGAGCCGACGACGTAGACGTTGGTGCCGAGGGTGGTCGTGGCCGTCACGTTGAAGGTCACGTCCGTGGCGCTCGCGGTGGCCACGTTCCACGCGGTGTTGATGCCGACGGCCGAAGTCGTCGTGGCCGCCGTACGGTTGGCGTTGGACTCCCAGGTCACATTGCCTGAACTGTCCTTCTTGACGAATTTGTACTCGAACGACGTGTTGATCGGCACGCTCACCGCACCCGACCAGATCGGGTACCCGGTCGACGACAGCTGGATCGCCTTCGACGTGTCCCAGGAGCCCAGCGCCGAGATCGAACCGACCACGTACACGTTCTGTCCGGACGTCGTCGACGCGTACTCGTTGAACGTCGCCGTCACCGTCGACGTCGAGCCGTCGTCGCCGCCCGAGTCGCCGCAGCTCGTGCACGGGGTGAACGAACCGTTGTAGAAGGCGATCGCGCTCTTCGCCGGGACGGTGAGGGTGGCGCTGCCGCCGGAGACCGTGACCGTGGTCGCGCCGTTGTCGATGACGTTCGTGTATGTGCCGTCGGCCATCCCGGTGGCGAAGGTGTAGGTCGCCGCCGAGGAACCGTTGTTGATCGCGATGTAGCCCGCCGTGCCCCGCGAGAAGCCGATCACGTTGGACGACTTCGTCGACCAGTTGGCCACCGCCTCCGTGCCCACCGCGTTGTGCCACTTGACCATGCCGGTGACGGCGGTGTCCCGGTCGAGGCAGTACCAGCCGCTGGAGCAGTTGGTGTCGGTGACGAAGCCGGCGGAGTTCGGCGGGGCCTGGTCGCTCTGGGTGAACTCCCAGCCGGCGTAGATGGTCGGGGTCGACCACTTGTAGGCGAGCTGGAAGATGTTGGCCAGCTTGTAGCTGTCACCGTCCTTGTAGGACATGTGCAGGCCGTTGCGCTCGGTGTCGTGGTTCGTCACGAAGGACACCGAGTTGGCGGGGGTGAGGATGCCGGAGGAGGAGAGCGACGCCAGGTCGGAGACGTTCCCCTGGAACGCCGACTTCAGCTTGCTCGCGTAGGTGAAGTCGAGGACGTCACCGGAGGAGTAGTAGTCGGAGGCCGCCGGGGTGGAGCCCGGGTAGATCTCCTGGAAGACGTACGGGTCCGTGCCCGACGTCGTGTCGGTCAGCTTGGCCTCGATCGCCTGGAGGTCGGCGGTCGGGATGTGCTTGGCCGCGTCGACGCGGAAGCCGTCGACACCGAGGGCGAGCTGCTTGTTGAGGAAGGCCGCGATACCGCTGCGGACGCTGTCCTCCTCGGTCTCCAGGTCGGGCAGGCCGAGGAGTTCGCAGTTCTGGACCTCGGTGAGGTTCGACCAGTCGTCGATGATGAGGTCGGAGTCGGAGCAGTCGTCCGACTGGTGGTAGTCGCCGGCGTTCCAGTCGGGGGTGTCGTACTTGTTGGTGATCGT
Organism: Streptomyces sp.; assembly: GCA_013361925.1. Classification (GTDB taxonomy): domain Bacteria; phylum Actinomycetota; class Actinomycetes; order Streptomycetales; family Streptomycetaceae; genus Streptomyces. The sequence goes on from JABFXD010000704.1 coordinate 4,259, forward strand.
GGTGCCGTTGTAGCCGGTGCCGGTCTGCGCGGCGGTGTGGTTGATCACCGCGTCCGTATACACCTTGATGCCGGCGGCGTGGCAGGTGCTCACCATCGAGGCGAACTCGGCCGCCGTGCCGAAGCGGCTGTTGAGGTTGTAGGAGTAGGGCTGGTAGACGTCCCACCAGTAGTACGAGGACTGCTTGAGGGACTCGGCGGGCGGGGCCACCTGGACGGCCCCGTAGCCGTTCGGGCCGAGGACGTCGGTGCACTCGGCGGCGACCGAGTCCCAGTTCCATTCCCACAGGTTGGCGATGACATCGCCCGAGGTGGTGGCGTCGGCGTGGGCGGTGGTGGCGGGCAGGGCGGTCACGCCGGCGAGGGCCAGGGCGCCGATCGCCATGGCTCTCGTGGTGCGGCTCAGCGCACCCGGTCGGAAGGTCATGTGCGGCTCCGGGAGGGGGAGGAGAGGGGGGAAGCGGCTGAAGTCGATCAGAGGTCGGGGATTCAACAACTCGTGAGAGTGCGGCAGTTGAGAAGGGCACGTCAAGAGAGTTGGTGAAAGTTCTTGCTGTGAGTTTCAAGCCTCTTGCTGTAAACCTTTCGTCAGCGGTACGTTCACGCCGGCGCCGGGCAAGGGAGCCCGGCCGTCACGCAAGGAGCCCCCACGTGATATCGAGATGGTCAGCCGGCGCGTCTGTCACCGCGCTCGCCGCAGCCGCGGCCCTCATCGCCCCCGCCACCCCCGCCGCCGCCTCCCCGCCCGGCACCAAGGACGTGACCGCCGTCCTGTTCGAGTGGAACTTCGCCTCGGTCGCCAAGGAGTGCACCAACACCCTCGGCCCCGCCGGTTACGGCTATGTCCAGGTCTCCCCGCCCGCCGAGCACATCCAGGGCTCGCAGTGGTGGACGTCGTACCAGCCCGTCAGCTACCGGATCGCCGGTCGCCTCGGTGACGCCACCGCCTTCAAGAGCATGGTGGACACGTGTCACGCGGCCGGGGTGAAGGTCGTCGTCGACACCGTCATCAACCACATGTCCGCGGGCAGCGGCACCGGCACGGGCGGGTCGTCGTACACCAAGTACAACTACCCGGGCCTGTACTCCTCCGCCGACATGAACGACTGCACGTCGACCATCAGCGACTACACCAACCGCACCAACGTCCAGAACTGCGAACTCGTCGGCCTCGCCGACCTGGACACGGGTGAGGAATACGTCCGCGCCACCATCGCCGGGTACATGAACTCGTTGCTCGGCTACGGCGTCGACGGCTTCCGCATCGACGCGGCCAAGCACATCCCGGCGGCCGACCTCGCCAACATCAAGTCGCGCCTGTCCAACACCTCCGTGTACTGGAAGCAGGAGGTCATCTACGGCAGCGGCGAGGCCGTCCAGCCCACCGAGTACACGGGCAACGGGGACGTCCAGGAGTTCCGTTACGCCTACGACCTCAAGCGCGTCTTTAACAACGAGAACCTCGCCTACCTAAAGAACTACGGCGAGGGCTGGGGCTACATGAGCAGCGGCGTCTCCGGTGTCTTCGTCGACAACCACGACACCGAGCGCAACGGCTCGACCCTCAACTACACGGACGGCGCGAACTACACCCTCGCCAACGTCTTCATGCTCGCCTACCCGTACGGCGCCCCGGACATCAACTCCGGCTACGAGTGGTCCGACACGGACGCCGGCCCGCCCAACGGCGGCACGGTGAACGCCTGCTGGCAGGACGGCTGGAAGTGCCAGCACGCCTGGCCGGAGATCATCCGCATGGTCGCCTTCCGCAACGCCGTACGCGGCACGGCCGTCACCAACTGGTGGGACAACGGCGGCGACGCGATCGCGTTCGGGCGCGGCAGCAAGGGGTTCGTGGCGATCAACCACGAGTCGGGCTCGCTCGGTCGTACGTATCAGACGTCTTTGCCAGCGGGGACGTACTGTGATGTGCAGGGCAACAGGACCGTGACGGTGAACTCCAGCGGGCAGTTCACGGCCACTCTCGGCTCCAACACCGCCCTCGCGATCTACGTCGGAAAGTCGAGCTGCTGAGCTTCGAAGCAACGGGGGAGCACGGAGGCCAGTGAGGATTCGAACCGCCGTGTGATCGAAGGTGTTGGAACGCATGCGCTCATGGCGCGCATAATTTCGACCGGATGTGATCTTTGGTGCGATAGATCGATTGCGCGCCCATACGGTGATCTGCATGAAGCTCCGGTACAACGTTCGTGTGTACCCGAGCGCCTCTCAGCGTGGCAGTCTGGCGAGGGCGTTCGGGTGCGCCCGCGTCGTGTGGAACGACGCCCTTCGACTGCGTTGGGACGCGTATGCGCAGGGTGTGCCCCGCCCGACGGCGGCTGAGCTGTCGAAGCGGGTTATCACCGAGGCCAAGAAGACTCCGGAACGGGTCTGGCTCGGTGAGGTGTCCGCCGTGGTGCTCCAGCAGTCGCTACGCGACCTGGAGGCCGCGTACAGCAACTTCTTCGCCTCGAAGAACGGCACTCGCAAGGGGCCGAGGATGGGCCCGCCGAAGACGAAGAAGAAGACCGCCCGGCAGGCAGTCCGGTTCACCGCGAACGCCTGCTGGGCCATCACGAAGGGCGGCAAGCTTCGGCTTCCGAAGATCGGCGACATCGAGGTGCGCTGGTCACGCGAGCTGCCCGCACGGCCGTCGTCGGTGACGATCATCAAGGATTCGTCCGGTCGGTACTTCGCCTCGTTCGTGGTCGAGGCGGAGGACAAGCCGCTGCCCGAGTTGGACGTGGAGGAGACGGATACCGGGATCGACCTGGGCCTTGCCTGCTATGCCGTGCTGCGCGGCCGGAAGATTGCCTCCCCGAAGTTCTTCCGCCGCCAGGAGCGCAAGCTCAGAAGAGCTCAACGGGCTGTATCCCGTAAGCAGAAGGGATCGAACAACCGGCGCAAGGCCAAGCAGGCCGTCGCCAAGATCCATGCCCGCATCGCCGACCAGCGACGCGACTTCATCGAGCAGGAGACCACCCGCATCGTCCGCGAGAGCCAAGCGGTCTACGTGGAGGACCTGAACGTGAAGGGCATGGCCGCCCGCGGCGGCAGGCTCGGCAAGAGCGTCCATGACCAATCCCTCGGCAGGTTTGTCCGCACCCTGGAGGCCAAGTGCACCCGGTACGGGCGGACCTTCGTCAGGATCGACCGGTGGTTCCCCTCTACGCAGCTGTGCTCCCGCACGGGATGCGGGCGACTTACCGGCCCCAAGGGCCGCGAGCAGCTTCACGTCCGCGTGTGGACGTGCGCGGAGTGCGGAACCCGACACGACCGAGACGAGAATGCCGAGGCCAACCTGCGCGCCGCTGGACGGAAACGTGTCGCTGAGATGCGGCACGAGGCGGAGCGTCAAAACGCCTGTGGAGAGCACGTCAGACCTCGCAAGCCGGGGCAGCGCTCGATGAAGCAGGAACCCACCCGAAGCCCAGCCGCTGCGCGCGGCGGGGCAGGCGGGAATCGTCCACGTTCACGTGGATGAGGACGTCAAAAGGATGGCGCTAACTACACGGTGGCCAGGTCTGCAAATGTTGAGGGGCGCGCTGAAAATTCTTACCGATGGTTTCAAGCCTCTTGCTGTAACTCTTACGGCGGCGATACGGTCGCGCGGGGTCGGACCCACCTAGAGCCGTAATCGCAAGGAGCCCATCTGTGATACCGAGATGGCCGACGCCGTCGAGGCGCCGTACCGCCCATGCCGGACGGGTCGCCGCGGTCACCGTCACCGCGCTGGCCGCAGCGCTCGTCCAACCCCTCGCCGCGCGGGCGGACACACCGCCCCCGCCCCCGTCCGACACCAAGCTCGCCGCCGAGCCCGCCCGGCACGACTCCACGCGCGAGCAGTTCTACTTCGTCCTGCCGGACCGTTTCGCCAACGGTGACACCGGCAACGACAAGGGCGGCCTGACGGGCACCCGCCTCAGCACCGGCTACGACCCCACCGACAAGGGCTTCTACCAGGGCGGCGACCTCAAGGGCCTGACGAAGAAGCTCGACTACATCAAGGGGCTCGGCACCACCTCCATCTGGATGGCGCCGATCTTCAAGAACCAGCCGGTGCAGGGCACCGGGGCCAACGCCTCGGCCGGCTACCACGGTTACTGGATCACAGACTTCACCCAGGTCGATCCGCACTTCGGGACCAACAAGGACCTCGAAACCCTCATCTCCAAGGCGCACGCCAAGGGCATGAAGGTCTTCTTCGACGTCATCACCAACCACACCGCCGACGTCGTCGACTATGAAGAGAAGTCCTACGACTACCTCTCCAAGGGCGCGTTCCCGTACCTGACCAAGGACGGCGAGCCGTTCGACGACGCGGACTACGCGAACACCGGCGACTTCCCGGACGTCGACGCCGACTCCTTCCCGCGCACCCCGAAGGTCACCAAGAACAACAAGGTTCCGTCGTGGCTCAACGACCCGACGATGTACCACAACCGGGGCGATTCGACCTACGCGGGCGAGTCCACGACCTACGGCGACTTCTCCGGCCTCGACGACCTGTGGACCGAGCGTCCCGAGGTCGTCAGCGGCATG
>JABFXD010000710.1 GCA_013361925.1 Streptomyces sp.
CTGCTGCGCCACCTCGACCAGCGGCTCGCCGCCCAGGGCCACCAGGTGATCCCCCTCGACGTCCGCACCATCCCGGCCGAGGCCCTCCTCGGCGCCGACTTCACCCACCCGGCGATCATCGAGGCCACCGAGCTGTTCGCCCGCGCCGACGGCGTCGTCGTCGGCACCCCGGTCTACAAGGCGTCGTACTCCGGCGTCCTGAAGGCCCTCCTCGACCTGCTGCCGCAGTACGCCCTCACCGGAAAGACCGTGCTCCCGCTCGCCACCGGCGGCAGCACCGCCCATGTCCTGGCCATCGACTACGCCCTGCGGCCGGTCCTCAACTCCATGGGCGCCGCCCACATCGTCCAGGGCTGGTTCACCCTCGACAAGGACATCACCGTGCACGAGGACGGGACCGTCAGCGTCGCCACGACCACCCGCGACGCCCTCGCCCAGATCGTCGACCAGTTCTCGTCCGCCCTCGGCCGCACCCCGGTCCTGGCCGCGGCGGGCTGAGCCCCGATGACCGCCCATGTGATCGCCGACGACGCGGAGGCGCTCGCCGTCGCGGCTGCCCTGGCCGACGAGTTCCGCGCGGGAGCCTGCGCACGTGACGTCGAACGAAGGCTGCCGCACGCCGAGTTGGACCGGCTCTCCGCGTCCGGCCTGCTCGCCGTCACCGTCCCCGCCGACCACGGCGGGGCGGACGTCGGCGCGACCACGCTCGCCGAGATCTTCCGGCTGCTCGGCACCGCCGACGGCAGCCTCGCCCAGATCCCGCAGAGCCACTTCGCCTACGTCAACGTGCTCCGCCGTCAGGGCACCGAGGAACAGCGGAAGTTCTTCTTCGCCGAGCTCCTCGCGGGCCGCCGCTTCGGCAACGCCCAGTCGGAGGCGGGCACCCGGCACGTCCAGGACATCCGCACCCGCCTGACACCGCGGGCGGACGGCTCGTACGTCCTCGACGGCGTCAAGCACTACTCCACGGGCGCCCTGTTCGCCGACTGGATCCCCGTGCTCGCCCGCGCCGAGGACGACGCACTCCACGTCGCGTACGTGCCGCGGGACGCCGCGGGCGTGACAGTGGTCGACGACTGGGACGGTCTCGGCCAGCGCACCACCGCCAGCGGCACCGTCCGCCTCGACGGCGTGGAGGTCCCGGCCGACCGGGTCCTTCCTCATCACCTCACCTTCGAGGGCCCGCAACTGCACGGCGCCGTGGCCCAGTTGCTGCACGCCGCCATCGACGCGGGGATCGCCCGGGGAGCCCTGGCCGAGGCGGCGGAGTTCGTGCGGACCAAGAGCCGGCCGTGGTTCGAGAGCGGCCTGGAATCCGCGGCCGAGGATCCGCTGCTGATCCAGCGGTTCGGCGAGCTGGCCGTGCAAGTGCGGGCGGCGGAAGCGCTGTTGCGCGAGGCGGCCCGCACGGTGGAGGCCGCCCGGGCCGAACTCACCGACGACTCCGCCGCCGAGGCGTCCATCGCGGTGGCCGCCGCCAAGGTGCAGGCCGCGAACGCCGCCGTGGAGGTGGCGAGCGCGCTCTTCGAGGTGTCGGGCACCCGCTCCGCCCTCAACTCCCTCAACCTGCACCGGCATTGGCGCGACGCCCGCACCCACACCCTGCACGACCCGACCCGCTGGAAGATCCAGCACATCGGCCGGTACGTGCTCAACGGCACCCGGCCGCCCCGGCACGGTCTGCTGTAGCCCATCGATCGGAGACCCCCACGTGTCCCTCACCTTCCACTGGTTCCTGCCCACCAACGGCGACAGCCGGCACGTCGTCGGCGGCGGCCACGGCACCCCGGCCACCGTCTCCGGACGGGACCGGCCGCCGACGGTGGCCTATCTGAGCCAGATCGCCCGCGCCGCCGAGGACCTCGGCTTCGTCGGCGCGCTCACGCCGACCGGCGCCTGGTGCGAGGACGCGTGGCTGACGACCGCCATGGTCAGCCGGCACACCGAGCGGCTGAAGTTCCTGGTCGCCTTCCGCCCCGGCTTCGTCTCGCCCACGCTCGCCGCGCAGATGGCGTCCACCTTCCAGCGGCAGTCCGGCGGACGGCTCCTGCT
>JABFXD010000533.1 GCA_013361925.1 Streptomyces sp.
CGGAACTGCAGGTCGCAGACGCGCAGTTCGGTGCCGTACCGGTCGACGAGGTCGGCGGTGGGGACGGGGGTGACGGTCATACGGGCTCCTTCGCTTGTGTGGCTGCCGCGCTCGCGGTTGTTCATCCGGCCGTCAGGGGGATGTCGGAGCGAGCGCGGCAGCCTGCTCGGGGGTGAGGGGACGGGTGGGATGTCCCTGGAGCAGGAGGTGGAGCTTGGCGGTTTCCTCCAGCTCCTCGATCGCGTCGGCAGCCTGCTCCAAGGTCGCGCCGGCGATGACCGGGCCGTGGTTGGCGAGGAGGACGGCGTGATGGTCTCGGGCCGTGTGCTCGGCCAGCGCTTCCAGGCCGCTGTCACCGGGGGCGTGGTAGGGGAGGAGGGGGAGGGTGCCGACGCGCATGGCGTAGTACGCGGTGAGCGGGGGCAGGGCGTCGGCCGGGTCGAGGCCGGCGAGGCAGGAGACTGCGGCGGCGTAGGTCGAGTGCAGGTGGACGACCGCGTGAGCGCTGGGCCTGGCCCGGTAGAAGGCGGCGTGCAGGAACGCCTCCTTCGTCGGCCTGGGGCCGTCGAGGTGGGTGCCGTGCAGGTCGGTGCGGGAGAGTTCGGTCTCCTGGACGGTGCCGAGACTGGAGCCGGTGGGGGTGAGCAGCAGGCTGCCGTCGGCCAGGCGGACGGACAGGTTGCCCGTGGAGCCGTGGGTCAGACCGCGGTCGAAGAGGGAGCGGGCGGTGCGGACGAGGAGCGCGCGGGCCGTCGACTCGTCGTGGTAGGCGGTCACTTGGACTCCGTGAGGGCCCGGGTGAAGAGGTCGGGGGCACCGAAGTTGCCGGACTTGAGCATGAGGGCGAGGTCGCCGCTCCTGGTGGTGGCGTAGGTCCACGGGACGCCGGGGTCGGCTTCCTCGCCGACCAGGACGGCCCGGATACCGAGGGCCGTGGTGACGGCGCCGGAGGTCTCGCCGCCGGCGACGAGGAGACGGCGTACCCCGCGTTCGACGAGGTGGGAGGCGAGGGCGCCGAGCAGGTCCTCGACCTGTGCGGCGGCTTCCGCGACGCCCAACTGGGCCTGCACGGCGGCGAGTTCCTCCGGTGAGGCGGAGGCGTAGATGAGGACGGGTTGCGCGGGGTCCTGCTTGTCGAACCAGGTCAGGGTTTCCGCCGTGACGTCGCGGCCGGTGGCGGCCGCGAGGACGTCGAGGTGGAGGGAGGGCAGACCGGCGGCGTAGAACTGGGCGATCTGCTCCAGGGTTCTGGCCGAGCAGCTGCCCGCGAGGACGGCGGCCCTGCCCTGGTCGGGCCAGGGCTCGGCGACGGCGGGGCCGGTGGTGGGGTAGGCGTGCCCGACCCCTTCGGCGAGACCGGCGGCTCCGGCGACCACCGGCATTTCGAGCGCGGCGGCGCCCAGGACGGCGAGGTCGTCGTCGGTGAGGGCGTCGGCGACGACGTGCCGGACACCGGCCCGCTCATGGGCGAGCAGAGCCTCCCGGACGGCGTCGGCACCTCGGCGCACGGTGGGCCAGTCGATGACGGCCACGCGGTGGGGGGTCTGTGCGGAGAGCAGCCGGGGCAGGGAGGAGTCCGTCATCGGGTTGAGGGGGTGGTGGCGCAGCGGTGAGTCGGAGAGCAGCTGGTCGTGGACGAACAGGTGGCCCTGGTAGACGGTACGGCCGTTGGGTGGCGATGCCGGGCAGTGCAGGGTGAGCCTGGAGCCGGCGGCGTCCGTCAGCGCGTCGGTGACCGGGCCGATGTTGCCGTGCGGGGTCGAGTCGAAGGTGGAGCAGTACTTGAAGTAGATCTGCGCGGCGCCCTCGGCCCACAGCCAGCTCTGCGCGGCCAGGGACTCGGCGACGGCCTCGTCGGCGGGTGTGGAGCGGGATTTGAGGGCGACGACGGCGGCGTCGCAGTCCGCCGGGAGCTCTGTGGTGTCGTCCGGGGTGCCGAAGACCAGGGCGGTGCGCAGGCCGGCGCGCCGGAAGGCCGCGGCGACGTCGGTGCCGCCGGTGAAGTCGTCGGCTATGCAGCCGATGCGCAGGGTCATGGTCGGGGGCCTCTCCTCGGGCGTGCGGGTGATGCGGGTGACGCGAGCGGCGGCCCGGGGCGGGCGGTGGAGAGGCCCGCCCCGGCCGGGGGTCAGTTCTGGCCGGCGGAGATGGCCTTGATGACGGCGGCGGTGAACTCCGTGGTGGACGCGGAGCCGCCGAGGTCGCGGGTGGAGGTGCCGGCCGCGATCGCGTCGGCCACACCCTTCTCGATGATCTTCGCGACGTCGGAGAGTGTGTCGTCGCCGTGCTTGGCGCCGAGCCACTCGAACAGCATCGCGCCGGAGAGGATCATGGCGACCGGGTTGGCGATGTTCTGCCCGGCGATGTCGGGGGCGGAGCCGTGTGAGGCCTGGGCCATGGCGGTGGTGGCCGAGGAGTTGATGGAGGGGGCCGTGCCGAGCGAGCCGGAGATCTCGCCGGCCAGGTCGGAGAGGATGTCGCCGAACATGTTCTCGGTGACGATGACGTCGAAGTCCTGGGCCCGGCGCACCAGGTGGACGGTCATGGCGTCGATGTGGAAGTCGTCCACGGCGACGTCCGGGTAGTCCTTGGCGACTTCCTGGCACACCGTGCGGAACAGGCCGGTGGTGAGCTTGAGGACGTTGGCCTTGTGGACGATGGTGAGCTTCTTGCGGCGCGAGCGGGCCAGGTCGAAGGCGACGCGGGCGACGCGCTCGGTGGCCTCGCGGGTGATGATGCCCAGCATGATCGCGGTGTCCGCGGTGGGCATGAACTCACCCGTGCCGGCGAAGGTGTTGCGGTCGGCGTAGAAGCCCTCGGTGTTCTCGCGGACGATGACCAGGTCGGCGTTGTCGCAGATGGCCTTGGCGCCGGGGAAGGACTTGGCGGGGCGGATGTTGGCGAAGAGCTGGAAGTGCTTGCGCAGCGTGCCCGAGGGGTTGAGCGCGGACTTGTGCGGCTCGGGGTAGGACACCGAGTCGTGCGGGCCGAGGTACCAGCCGTCCAGGCCGGCCAGGGCGTCCTTGGTCTCCTCGGGGACCGGGGTGCCGTGGCTCTCGATGGCGGCGGCGCCCAGCGGCAGGGTCACCCAGTCGACCGAGACACCGGCGGCCTCGGCTGCGGCGGTGGCGATCTCGACGGAGGAGGGGACGATCTCGGGGCCGATGCCGTCGCCCTCGAGGACGCCGAGGCGGTAGGTCTTGCTGCTCATGGTGCGGGTTCCTCTCAGAACAGGGGAGTGGGGAGTGAAGGGGTCGGTCAGGACAGTGCGGTCGCGGCGTCGGTGAGTGCGGTCCAGGAGCGGGCGGCGGCTTTGGTGCTGTCGCCGTCCTGGGTGTGCTCCAGCGTCAGCCAGCCGGTGAATCCGCCGGTGCGGAGCGCAGTGAGCAGGGCGGGCAGTCGGGGATCACCAACCGTCAGGGGTCCCCGCGTCGAGGCGGCGGCCAGCTGGAGGCAGCCGGTGACACGGGCGTGGTCGGTGATGGCCCGGACCGCGTCGACGCCTTCCGCGTCGAGGTGGTGAGTGTCCAGGACCAGCCCGGCCGGCACGTCGAGGGAGTCGATCACGGAGCGAGTGTCGTCCGGGGTGTGCCACAGCGAGGTGGTGGCACGCGACTGTGGCTCCAGCAGAAGTCGGCTGCCGTAGGCGGCGGCTTCTTCGGCCAGTTGCCGGACGCCACGCTCGGCCCACAGGCGCTGCATGTCCGCGAGGCCGGGCAGGAACGTGCCACGGGTCTGGCCGAGGGAGACGGGTACGCCCAGTGCGCCGGCGAGACGGGCCGCGCCCCGCAGCCGGAACAGGGCGTGGCGGCGGACGTCGGGGGAGGGATCGGTCAGGGTGAGCCGGTCGTGCGCGGCGACCGGTCCGGTGGCGATGCCCAGGACCTTCAGTCCGGCGGCCCCGACGGTCCGGACGAGCGTCTCGGCATCTTCGGCGCCGACCTCGCGGACCTGGACCTCGACACCGTCGTAACCCAGTTCTGCCAGGTCGTGAACGGCTTTTGCGAGCGGTGCCGAGTGGCCGAGCGGCATGGGAGCGGAGCAGTCGGTGCCGGAGACGGTGTAGGCCAGCGGCCAGGGCAGCCGGCCGCTCATGACGCGACCGCCGAGGTGAGCAGGCCGCGCAGTTCGCGGGCGGCGGCACCGGCGCCGTCGAGTACCGGCACGTTCAGCAGGGCGGCCAGGGCGTCGCGGGCCGGGGTGAGCGAATACTGCGCGAGGAGCACCGCATCGGCGTCGGCGCCGCCGGCCGTGCGGAGGGCGTCCGCCAGATGGCGGGCGGCGGCCTCGGGCTCGGCCCCGGAGGCCTCTTCGCTCAGGGCCGTCACGACGTCGACCGGGCGGTCCGGGCGGACAGCGGGGACAAGTGCTTCGAGCTGGGCGACGGCCGCCGGAACGGCCGGCGGGGCGGAGGCGACGACGGCGATCCGCTGGTAGGGCCCGACCAGGGCTGCTTTGAACAGGGACTCGTCCGACTTCAGCACCGGCACGTCCCACAGTCTGCGGGCGGTGTCCACCACTTCTCCGTAGGAGGAGCAGGTGAGGAGCAGGCCCTGGGCGCCGCCGTCCATCACGTGTGCGATGAGCCGGAGCATGCGGCGGCTGAGGGTGTCGGTGAGGCCGCCGGCCGTCCGGGCGTCGTCCAGCAGGCGGTCGTCCAGGATGTTCCAGACCCTGGCCTGCGGAAACTCCTGGGCGAACGCGGTCTGGGCGATGCGGCCGGCGGTCGGCACGGCGTGGATCATGGCGACCAGGGGGGCGGTTTCGAGCACCGGGTTCTTCCTCTTTCGGAAGGCGGGGACCGGCAGGGGTCCCGACCGGGGGCGAGCCTTGGCCACCGTGTGAAGTGCCATCGGAGGTGGGGTGAAGGCGGCCCGAGATGGGGGGCGGCAGTGCGTGTCGTGGTGCCGCGCCGCCACTGTAGGCGGAACCGGTTAACCGGTCAACCGGTTGTTTCGATGGGTGGGCCGCGAGATGCCGGAGGGGAACCGGCAACTCGCCGAAACCCCTATCCCTCGCGCTGCTCCAACGCCTCCATCAGGCGGCGGGACGCGCCGTCCATGTGCCGGGCCATTGCGGCGCGCGCGGCCTCCGCGTCCCCGTTCGCGACCGCCTCGAAGATCGGGACGTGGTCGTCGTAGGCCACCTCGCGGGAGCGGACGGCCCCGGTGCGCTCCACCCAGCCGCGCTGGATCATCGCCCGCATGCCCTTGAGCATGTCCCGCAGCACCGTGTTGCCGGCCAGCTCGCCCAGCGCGGCGTGGAAGGCGGTGTCGGCCTCGGGGAACTCGTCGTCGGGGCACTCGCGCATGGCGGTGAGCCGGGCGCGCAGCAGCTCGACGCCGGCGTCGTCGCGCGTCTGCGCGGCCAGGCCGGCGACGATCACCTCCAGCTCGGCGCGGGCCTGGACCATGTCCCGGGCGCCGCGCTCGCCGAGCACCAGGCCCAGCTCGAACAGGCGGTAGAGCACGTCCGAGTCGGTGCCCCGGAAGTAGGTCCCGCTGGACTGGCGGATCTCCAGCAGACCCAGGAAGCCGAGCGACTTGATCGCCTCGCGGACGGTCGGCCGGTTCACGCCGAGCATCTCGGTCAACTGGCGCTCGGAGGGGATGCGGTCGCCGGGCTGTACCTCGCCGGACATCAGGTAGTCGATCAGGCGACGGGACACCTCGGAGGCCAGCGGCTCCCGGGGCTCGACCGTGATCCTGGCGAGTTCGGCCATCGAATTCCTCACTTCGGTATTGACGTAATGGCCGGATTCTAGTTACCTACCGGCAATCCGGTAAACCGGTTGTCCGGAGCTGGGTGGGCCGCCTCCCCCTTCGCTCCACACCGACCGACGCCAGGTCACTCCGCTGCCAGGCGTACCCGGCCACGCCCCCGGGGTGCCGCCCCGCTGCACCCCGCGCCCCCGACCGCCGTACAGGAGCCGCACGTACCATGGCCGACTCCGCGCACAAGCCGACGACGGCACCGCGTGCGCCGAAGGTCGTCCGTCGACCCGACACGCACTGAAAACCGCGCCGTCCTCTTCGCCGCCCCGACGGGCGGCCCCCAGCCCTGCCCCAAGGAGCAACGATGCTCGCCGTCCTCGGCTTCGCCACTCTGGGCAGCTTCATGCTGCTCGTGATGCGGAAGTACCTCTCCGCGTTCACCGCCATCATGCTCACCCCGATCGTCGCCGCCGTCATGGCCGGCAAGGGCACCAAGCTCGGCGACATGATCACGAACGGCCTGGACACGGTCGCGCCCACCGCGGCACTGCTGCTGTTCGCCGTCCTGTACTTCGGCCTGATGATGGAGGTGAAACTCTTCGAGCCGGTGTGTCAGGCGATCGTCCGCGCGTCCAAGGGTGACCCCGTCCGCATCGTCGTCGGCACCGCCGTCCTGTCGCTCTGCGTGGCGCTCGACGGTGACGGCACCACCAGCTACATGATCGTCTGCTCGGCGTTCCTGCCGATCTACCGGCGTCTGGGCATCAACCCGCTCATCCTCGCCACCCTGGCCGCCATGGCCCTGGGCACCATCTCAGGCACCACCCCGTGGGGAGGCGCCGCGACCCGCGGCATCAGCGTCCTGCACCTGGACGCCAGTGAGTACTTCGTCCACATGATCGGCCCCATGGCTCTGACCAGCCTGGCCATCGTCTCCGTCGCCTACTGGCTCGGCGTGCGCGAACGCAGCAAGCTCGACCCCGAGAAGCTCAACGCCTACCAGCTGGAGATCGCCTCCGGAGAGGCTTTCGAACCGGTGAAGGCCGACTGGCGGATGTGGTTCAACGCCGCACTGACCGTCCTGCTGATGGTCCTGCTCATCCTCGAGGTCGCCGACCTTCTGGTCCTCTTCATGGTCGCCTTCGTCATCGCGCTGCTCGTCAACATCCGCGCCATCGGCGACCAGCAGGACCTCATCAAGCGGCAGGCGTCCAACGCGGTCCCGGTGATGATCCTCGTCCTGGCCGCAGGGGTGTTCACCGGCATCATGACCGACTCCGGCATGATCAAGGCGATGGCGGACGCGGCCCTGTCGATCGTCCCGGACGGCTGGGGCAACGTCATCCCGCTGTTCACCGCGATCCTCGCCCTGCCGCTGGGCTTCTTCATGTCCAACGACGGCTACTGGTTCGGCGTCGTCCCCGTCCTCGCGGAATCCGCCGCGCACTACGGCATCGACGCCAACGAGATCGCCCGCGCCGGCGCCATCGGCCAGATCCTCCACATGATGGGCCCCACCAGCGCACCCCTGTGGGTCCTGATCGGCCTGGTCAGGACCGAACTCGGCGACTTCCAGAAGCACGCCCTGCGCTGGGGCGTCCCCGTCTCCCTCGCCTACATCGCCTTCGCCCTGCTCACCGGCGCCATCGGTATCGCCTGATCCCCTCCGCCCGGTGGGCCACGGAACAGTTCCCCGCGGCCCACCGGGGCCCGGCCATCAGCGCGCACCGACACCGCCCGAACATCCCACTCGCCCTCCTGCCCCGGAGAACGCCGTGCACGACCACCCCACCGACGAGCCCTGCTTCACCCCCTTCCCGCCCGCCGTGCTGCGCCCGGCCGACCTGACCGCCTTCAGCCGCGGCGGTGGCGCCCGCACCGTCCCCCTGGTGACCAGGGCGACCGGCGCCGAGGTCTTCCTCACCGGGCAGACCCTCTTCGACGGCGGTGCCGGCATCGCCCTGCACACCCACAACTGCCCGGAGTCCGTGACCATCCTCGAGGGCGACGCGGTCGTGGAGATCGACGGCACCGAACACCATGTGTCCCGCTTCGACACCACCTATGTGCCCGCGGGTATGCCCCACCGGTTCCGCAACGCCTCCGCCACCGAGCCGATGCGCATCCTGTGGATCTACGCCACCGTCGATGCCACCCGCACCCTCGTCGAGACCGGAGTCACCGCTCGGGTCGATGCCGAGCACGGCAGGCCCGCCCCCTGAACACACCCCCGTCATGGTCTGGACAAATGACGGGAGTTCGGGCCGTTGACGCGCGTAGCCGACCGGCCTCACGCTGAGCGGGGGCGGTCGCGCCGTGACGGGCGAACCGTCTGCTCGGGCTGTTTCGGACGCGCGGTCGGGAGGCCGGAATGTTGATACGTGTGGCACGATTGGTCGCCTCGTTTGTCATGGTCTTGACAGGGGCGGTGGTGGGGGTGGGGCTCGGAGCGGGTACCGCCGCGGCCGACGAGTGCTACACCTGGGGCCGGACCCTCTCCCAGGGCACCTCCGGCAGTGATGTGACACAGCTGCAGATACGTGTCGCCGGATGGGTGACCTCCGGCGAGCGGCTGTCGTACGACGGCCAGTACGGGGCGCGGACCGCGGCGGCGGTCGCGAAGTTCCAGTCGGCGTACGGCCTGAGCGCGGACGGCGTGGCGGGCCCCGCGACCTACGCCAAGATCTACGCCCTCCAGGACGCGGACTGCACGCCGGTCCACTTCGCCTACGCGGAACTCAACAAGTGCAATGCCGACTGGTCGGGCGGTGCGGTCTCCGCGGCCACGGCCAAGGCCAACGCCCTGAAGACCATGTGGAAACTGGAGGCGATGCGCCACGCACTGGGTGATGTGCCGATCACCATTTCGAGCGGCTTTCGTTCCTACGCCTGCAACAGCGCGGTCGGCGGCTCGTCCACCAGCCGCCACCTCTACGGCGACGCGGCCGACCTGACCGGCTCGGTGAGCCTGTGCCGACTCGCCCAGCAGGCCCGCACGCACGGCTTCTCGGAGATCCTCGGCCCGGGCTACCCGGACCACAACGATCACACACA
>JABFXD010000594.1 GCA_013361925.1 Streptomyces sp.
GAGGGCCTCGGCCGGGATGGTGCGGACGTCGAGGGGGATCACCTGGTGGCCCTGGGCGGCGAGCCGCTGGTCGAGGTGGCGCAGCAGACGGTTGGTGCGGGAGGAGGCGGAGGGGCTGCCGGAGACGGACAGGACGGTGGCCATGGGTCCTCTTTCGGGGAGGCGGGGCGCCCCCGGTTCAGGCGGGGGCGCCCCTGGGGAAGCGGTCAGGAGTACCAGGTGGGTTCGGGCAGTTCGCCTTCCAGGACCCAGCGGCCGACCTCGCGTCGCTTGTAGGCGACGGGGTCGTGGAGGGTGTGGGTGCGGACGTTGCGCCAGAACCGGTCCAGGCCCTCGGCGGTGGCCGTGGAACGGGCGCCGGTGACCTCGAAGATCCTGTTGGAGATCTCCAGGGCGACGTCGGTGGCGCGGGCCTTCACGGCCGCCACCCGTACCTCGAGGTCGCCGCGCGTCTGCTCGGTGACCGCGTCGGGGTCGTCGTGCAGCTTCTGCCCCTCGGCGGCGACGGCGTCGGCGAGCGCCTCGACGGCCCAGAGCTTGGCGGTGAGGTCGCCGTAGATGTCGATGACGTACGGCTCGTCGACCGCGCGCTCGTGTCCGCCGTGCAGCCAGGAGCGGGACTTGGTGCGGGTGTAGGCGGCGGCCGTCTCCAGGGCGCCGCCCGCGATCCCGAGGTAGAAGTTGACGAAGACCAGTTGGATGGTGGGGACGTTGAGGGTGTTGTAGGTGCGCGGCCGGAACTGCTTGTCGACGTACCCGGCCGCCGACGACCACGGTGTGCGGACTCCGTCGAGGGTGACGCCGCCGCTCTCGGTGAGCCGCTGGCCGATGTTGTCCCAGTCGTCGTGGAAGGTGAGGCCCTCGCTGTCGGAGGGCACGATCGCGAAGACGTGGTCGTCGGTGCCTTCGAGGACGCCTTCCAGGACGGTGACGTCGGAGACCTTGCTGCCGGTGGAGAAGGTCTTGCGGCCGGTGAAGACGAGGTCGTCGCCGTCCTCGGTGACGGTCACGTCCTTGTCGCGCGGGTTGACGGCCCCGCCGAAGAACCAGCGGCCCCGCGCGGCCTCGGCCTCCACGTGCTCCCACTGTTCACGGGTGCCGACCAGTCGGGCGGCCCAGTTCCACAGGTAGTGGTAGCCGAGGAGCTGGCCGATGGAGCCGTCGGCCTTGGCGACCTCGCGGACGACCCGGTACGCGGTCGGCCAGTCCTGGCCGGCGCCGCCGTGCTCCGTGGGGCCGAGCAGGGTGACGAGGCCGGCGTCCTTGAGCAGCTGGACCTCGGCGTACGGGGTGGCGCCGGCCCGGTCGCGGGCGGCGGCGTCGGTGGCGAGGACGGCGGCGACCTCGGCGGCGCGGGCGATCCAGTCCTGGGCGGTCTCGGGGGCGGGGCGGTGCTGCCAGTCGGCGTTCGTGGCGATGCTCATGTCGGTTGCCTCCTCAGACCTGGGCGGGGACGGACTCGGGGAGCTGGGCCTCCAGCTCACGGACCAGCGGCAGCACGCGCCTGCCGAAGTACTCGACCTCCTCGTGGTAGTGCAGGAAGCCGAGGAGGAGGAGGTCGACGCCGAGCTTCTTGTAGGCGACGATCCGCTCGGCGATCTGCTCCGGGGTGCCGATGAGACCGGTACGGAAGCCGTCGTTGTACTGCACGAGGTCCTCGAACGACGAGTCCTGCCACATGCCCTTCTTGTCGGCGGTGGACTGGCCCGCCTGCTTCACGGCGGCGCCGAAGCCCTCGACGGCCTCGGTGTCGGCCTTTGCGACGATCTCGCGCAGGGTGTCGCGGGCCTCGGCCTCGGTGTCGCGGGCGATGAGGAAGCCGTTGAGGCCGAACTTCGGTGCCGTACGACCCACTTCGGCGGCCGACTTGCGGACGTCGGTGATCTGCTCGATGACCCCGTCGAAGTCCTTGCCGTTGGAGAAGTACCAGTCGGAGACCCGGCCGGCCATGGCGCGGGCGGCGGTGGAGTTGCCGCCCTGGAAGATCTCCGGGTGCGGGCGTTCGGGGGTGTTGAGGGGCTTGGGCTTGAGGGAGAAGTCACGCAACCGGTAGAAGTCCCCGGCGAGTTCGGTGTGGTCCTCGGTCCAGATCTGGCGCAGGGCGCGGATGAACTCCTCGGAGCGGCGGTAGCGCTCGTCGTGCTCCAGCCAGGGTTCGCCGAGGGCGGTGAACTCGCCCTTGAACCAGCCGGAGACGACGTTGACGGCGAAGCGGCCCTTGGACAGGTGGTCGGCGGTGGCGCCGAGTTTGGCGAGGACGCCGGGGTGCCACAGGCCGGGGTGGACGGCGGCGATGACCTTCAGGCGCTCGGTGGCGAGGAGCAGGGCGAGGCTGAAGCTGGTCGACTCGTGCTGGAACTCGGCGCCGTAGCTGGCCATGTAGCGGACCTGGCTGAGCGCGTAGTCGAAGCCGTTGTTCTCGGCGAGGACGGCGAGTTCACGGTTGTAGTCGTAGCCCCAGTCGGTGCGCTGCTCGATCCTGCTGGTGACGAGTCCCCCGCTGACGTTGGGGACCCAGTAGGCGAATTTGACGGGCTCTGCGGGCATGCGGAACTCCTGTTGCGGAATGTTTTCGGGCACGCCGAATTCAGGAAATGCGCGGGCGCGGTGAATTCAGGCGGGAAAACGGAGGGGGCGCGGCGAATCTGTGGAGTGATCAGGCCGCGGGGCAACAGGAGGCGCTGGAAACCCGTGCGAGGTCGACATGGCGTCGCCGCGTGAGGTCCAGTCGCATCTTCATGCCGTCGATCGTCGCAGTCCTCGGCGAGAAGCGTCAAGGAGAACCCGACCGGTCTCGTATCCCGGACCATTGAATTTCACGAACGTGTGACAGGGAAACCCTTGAACGCGCCGGGAAACCACCCGCATTCTGCAAGGCGTGCGTACCGAACAGCTGGAATACATCGCGGCCGTGACACGGCTCGGTTCGCTGCGCCGGGCGGCCGAGGAACTGCGCCTTTCGCAGCCCGCGTTGAGCGAGACCGTGCGCAATCTGGAACGCGAGCTGGGCGTGGACCTCCTGGAGCGCAAACGCTCGGGCGCGACGATGAGCTCGGAGGGCCGGGAACTGCTGCCGCACATCATCAATGTGCTGGACGCGGTGGACCGGCTCAGGGCGGCGGCGGGCGAACAGCACCGCATCAGCCGGATGGTGCGGGTCGGCACGGTGAACGCGGCGACCGTGCCGCTGCTCATCCCGGCGGTGCGGGAGTTCCGCGGCACGCATCCGGTCACCCAGGTCGAGGTGGTCGGCGCCCAGCAGACCGACATCCAACGGGCGCTGGACGAGGGCGGGTTCGATCTCGGGCTCGTCAACCATCTGGAGGGCGACGACGTCCCGGCCGGCCTGGAGGGCACGGAGTTGCTGCGGGGCCGCCCGGTGGTGTGCCTGCGTCCGGACAGTCCCCTCGCGGCACGCGACGCGCTGTCGGTGGCCGATCTACTGGAGGTGCCGCTCATCGCGATGCGCTCCGGCTATGTGATGCACCGCTATGTGCACCGGCTGCTGGAGGGGCGGTCGCCGTCGTTCTCGTACTCCACCGACGGCGCCGAGATGGGCAAGCTGATGGTCGCGGAAGGGCTGGGGGTGACGGTCCTGCCGGACTTCAGCGTGATCGACGATCCCCTCGTACGCGGTGGTGTCCTCACCCACCGCCCGATCGCCGGGGACGCGACGCGGGTGCTGCTGATGCTGCAACGGCGCCGGGCGGACCCGGTGCCGCGTGCGGTGCTGGACCTGCACGAGGTGTTCGTGGCGCGGGCCCGGGCGCTGGGCGGCACCCTGTAGGCCCGCGCCTGATCCCGGTCAGCTCCCTGCCCGGTCGTCCTCCCGGCCCGGCACCACCACGAGGAACGCGTCCGACTTCAGGTCCATCACGACCGTCGCCGGCTCGCCCTCCGCGCGCCGCCGTGCCGCGTACTCCTCCGCCGGCCACGATCCGCGCGGAGCGCCTGCCGGGAATCGCTCCAACACCTTCGCGCCCATAGCGGCGATCACCTCCGGCATCGATCTTCGGTTCGTCTTCGGTTCGGTACGACGGCGGTCCTCACCACCGTCGTATTCTCCGGTTGCCCGGGAACCGCGCGGACAGTCCGCCCGATGTCAGTCGGCCTCAACTCCCTCTCGCCTCTCGTCCGTCGGGAACGCCTTCGCTCCGGGCCACCAGGCGACGGGCCCGAGGTCCCGGGCCAGGGCGGGCACCAGCAGTGAGCGGACCACCAGCGTGTCGAGGAGTACGCCGAAGGCGACGATGAAGGCGATCTGCACCAGGAAGGCCAGCGGGATGACCCCGAGGGCGGCGAAGGTCGCGGCGAGCACCACACCCGCCGAGGTGATGACACCGCCGGTGCCGACCAGTCCGCGCAGCACACCCTGGCGCGTCCCGTGCCGCAGGGCCTCCTCCCGTACTCGTGACATGAGGAAGATGTTGTAGTCCACGCCGAGGGCCACGAGGAACACGAAGCCGTACAGCGGTACGGACGGGTCCGTGCCGCCGAAGCCGAGGACGTGCTCGAAGACCAGGGCCGAAACGCCCAGCGTGGCGAGGAAGTTGAGGGCGACGGTCGCCACCAGCAGGACCGGCAGCAGCAGGGAGCGCAGCAGCACGGTGAGGATGACGAGGATGATCGCGAGGACCACGGGGACGATCAGGGTGCGGTCGTGTTCGGCGGTGCGCAGGGTGTCGTACTGCTGGGCCGTGTAGCCGCCGACCAGGGCGTCGGCGCCGGGCACGGCGTGCAGGGCGGTGCGCAGCCGGGCCACGGTGTCCTTGGCGGCGTCGCTGTCGGCGGCGGAGGCCAGGGTGACGTCGACGCGGACCCGTCCGTCGACGACCAGCGGGGTGCCGCCCGGCTGCCCGCTCTCGGTGACGCCGGCCGCGGCGGCGACGCCCTTCGTGGCGAGGGCGGTGTCGATGACGCGGTCCAGGCGGTCGGCGTCGGCGATGACGACGGTGGGGTTGCCGGAGCCGCCCGGGAAGTGGCGTACGAGGGTCTGCTGGGCGGTGACGGAAGGGGCGTCGTCGACGAAGGTCTCGTCGAGGGGGACGCCCCGGGAGGCGAGGGTGGGCGCGAACGCGGCGCAGACCAGCAACGCGACGAGGGAGCCCGCCCAGACCTTGCGGGGTGCCCGGTCCACCAGGGCGGCGACGCGCCGCCAGACGCCGTGGCCGGTGTCGGGGCGGGGGGCGGCGGGCCAGTAGGCGGCGCGACCCAGCAGGACGAGCACGGCGGGCAGGAAGGTGAGCGTGCTGAGCACGGCGCAGCCGACACCGATCGCACCGACCGGTCCGAGCGCCCGGTTGTTGGTCAGGTCGCTGATCAGCAGCGCGAGCAGCCCCAGGGCGACGGTCGCGCCGCTGGCCACGATCGCGCCCCACGACTGCCGCAGCGCGGCCCGCACGGCCGTGAACCGGTCCGGGTGGACGGCGAGTTCCTCCCGGAAGCGGGCGGTGAGCAGCAGGGCGTAGTCGGTGGCGGCGCCGATGACGAGGATCGACAGGATGCCCTGGACCTGTCCGTCCACGCGGACCACTCCGTGGTCGGCGAGCGCGTAGACGATCGCGCAGGCCAGGCCGAGGGCGAGGACGGCGCCGACGATGATGACGAACGGCAGGAGCAGGCTGCGGTAGACGAGCAGCAGGATCACCAGGACGGTGACCAGCGCGACGGCCAGCAGCAGTCCGTCGATGCCGGCGAAGGCGTCGGAGAGGTCGGCCTGGGTGGCGGCGGGGCCGGCCAGCCGGACCGTGCTGCCGGGCACCCGCTCGGCGGCCGCGCGGATCCGGTCGAGGGTCTCGGGCAGCCGCTCCCCGAGGTCGGGCCGGAGCTGGACGACGCCTTCGAGGGCCTGGCCGTCCTTCGAGAGCAGCGCGGGCGACACGTCCCCGACCACGCCCGCGGTGCCGGTGAGGGAGGCGAGCGCGCGTCCGGCCGTGGACCGCCGGTCGACGACCTGGCCCTCGTCCTCGTCGGTCCAGAGGACGATCACGGGCAGGGTCTCGTCCTGGCGGAAGGCGCGCTGGGCGGCGACGACCTCGGTGGACTCGGCGCTGCGGGGCAGGAAGGCCGCCTGGTCGTTGGTCGCGACCTCGCCGAGCCGGCCGGCGAAGGGGCCGAGGATCCCGCCCACGCCGAGCCAGACGGCGAGCAGCAGGAGCGGCACGAGGAAGCGGCCTCGGCGCGGGGTGAGGGACATGGTTCTCCAAGCTGTGAGCAGATGTCTCAGGTATCTCAATGAGAGGTATCTCAATGGCAAAGAATCTCAATCATTGAACCTTCTGCTCACACCGGGTCCCCGGATGCGGCGGATTCCCTTGTTTTCCGCGGCGGCGGAACCCGCTCAGCTGCCGTCCGGCGGCCGGAGCAGGGACAGCTCCTCGTTCATCGCCGTGAGGAAGCGGGTGACGACCGCCAGCTCGTCCTCGGTGAAGTGTTCCCGAGCCCCCTCGGCGGCCCGGGCCAGTGGGCGGAAATAGGTGCGGGCCGCCACCCTTGCGTCGGCGGCGTAGTACAGGTGCACCACGCGGCGGTCGCTGCTCTCCCGGACCCGCCGGATGTGGCCCGCCCGCTCCAGCCGGTCGACACAGGCCGTGACGGCCCCCGAGGTCAGCCCGAGGTGCTCGCGCAGCCGCCCAGGGGTCATCGGCTCGTCGGCGTCCAGGATCGCCGCCAGCGCCTGGACGTCGGTCGCGTGCAGCCCCTGATCGCCCGCGAACCCGTGGACCAGGCGGTTGATCTCGCCGTTCATCCGGCGCAGCTGGACCGCCAGCGACTGGAGATCCGTCCCCGCGGGAGGACGGGGCCGTCCCGGTGCTGTCGCCTGCGGATTCGGTTCGTCTGCGGTGCCCACGCGAGAAGCCTATAGAAGCGGGCGTACGGGGAGACGACTGCATCCGGCACCGCCCCGCCCGTGGAAGTGATCACAGGGGGCACGACAGGAAAGGTCTGCTGCGGATGAACGACGTGGACACCGGGCCCGCGCCGCGTTGTCTGGTGACCGGTGCGACGGGTTACCTCGGCGGCCGGCTCGTGCCCGAGCTGCTGGCCGCCGGGTACCGGGTGCGCTGCCTGGCCCGCTCCCCCGGCAAACTCCGGGACCAGCCGTGGTCGGCGGAGGTGGAGATCGTACGAGGTGACGTCCTGGACGCCGGCGCGGTCGCCGAGGCCCTGCGCGGCACCGAGGTCGCCTACTACCTGGTGCACGCGCTGGGCACCGGCGACACCTTCGAGGAGACCGACCGGCGGGCCGCCCGGATCTTCGGCGAGGGGGCCCGTGCCGCGGGCGTGCGCCGCATCGTCTATCTGGGCGGGCTCACCCCCGCGGACGTGCCCGAACGGGAGCTGTCACCGCATCTGCGGTCCCGCGCCGAGGTCGGCCGCATCCTGCTGGACTCCGGCGTCCCCACCACCGTCCTGCGGGCGGCGGTCGTCATCGGCTCGGGCTCGGCCTCCTTCGAGATGCTGCGCTACCTCACCGAACGCCTCCCGGTGATGGTGACCCCGAGCTGGGTGCGCACCCGCATCCAGCCGGTGGCGGTACGCGACGTGCTGCGCGCCCTGGTGGGCAGCGCCCGGATGCCGGCCGAGGTCAGCCGCGCCTTCGACATCGGCGGGCCGGACGTGCTGACGTACCGGGAGATGATGCTCAGGTACGCGGCCGTCGCCGAACTGCCGCACCGGCTCATCCTGACCGTGCCCATGCTCAGCCCCGGTCTGTCCAGCCACTGGGTCGGGCTGGTGACCCCCGTACCGGCGTCCCTCGCCCGTCCGCTGACCGAGTCCCTGCGGCACGAGGTCGTCTGCCACGAGCACGACATCGCACGGTACGTGCCGGATCCGCCCGGCCACCCGATCGGCTTCGACGAAGCCGTCCGCCTGGCGCTGCGCCGGGTCCGCGACGCGCAGGTGGCGACCCGCTGGTCCTCGGCGTCCGTCCCGGGCGCCCCCAGCGATCCGCTGCCCACCGACCCGGACTGGGCCGGCGGCAGCCTCTACACCGATGCCCGGGAGATCGACGTCGACGCCCCGCGCGCCGCGCTGTGGCGCGTCATCGAGGGGATCGGCGGCGAGAACGGCTGGTACTCCTTCCCGTTGGCCTGGGCGCTGCGCGGCTGGCTGGACCGGCTGGTCGGCGGCGTCGGACTGCGCCGGGGGCGCCGGGATGCGGCCCGGCTGCGGGTCGGGGACTCGCTGGACTTCTGGCGGGTGGAGGAGATCGAGCCGGGACGGCTGCTGCGGCTGCGCGCCGAGATGCGGCTGCCGGGCCTGGCCTGGCTGGAGATGCGCGTGCGGACCGACGCCGCCGGTCGGACCCGGTACCACCAGCGCGCCCTGTTCCACCCCCGCGGTCTGCTCGGGCACGCGTACTGGTGGAGCGTCTCCCCCTTCCACGCGCTCGTGTTCGGCGGCATGGCCCGCAACATCGCACGGGCGGCGGCCCGGGCACCGGCCGAGCCTCCGAACCGGTCCGTGCCCACCCGCTGACCGCGATGTCCCGCCGGCACACGGATCGACTTCGACGCCTCCGCCCTCAGAGGTCGGCTCCGGCGTTCCGTCCTCACCCACGGACCTCGGCGCCTCCGTCCTCACCCGCTGATCGCGACGCCCCCGACGCCCCCCGCCCTCACCCAACGGTCCTCGACTCCCCCCCCGACCCCGACCGACCCGCCCTCGCCCCTCCCGGAGCTCACGTCATGCCCGACGTCTCGATCGTCCTGTTCACCTCCGACCTCCGCCTGCACGACCACCCGCCGCTGCGGGCCG
>JABFXD010000275.1 GCA_013361925.1 Streptomyces sp.
GCGGGAGCGCGCGGAACGGGGCGCGGGTGGGGAAGGCCGCGGGGACAGCCTGGTGCGGGTGAGGGTTCGACGGCAACGTGATCGAGTCCACGATGACGGAAACACGTGCATCAGTGGCGGACGCGGGGGCCTTGTGCAGGACGAGGTGCGGCGCTCCGCAACCGGAGAGCCGCACCTGTGGTTCAGTCCCGCGTCAGCACCCTCTCCAACGCCCCCAACGCCACGGCGAGTTCATCTCCCGTGATGGTCAAAGGCGGTGCCAGGCGGATCGTCGAGCCGTGGGTGTCCTTCGCCAACACCCCTTCCCGCAGCAGCCGTTCGCCGATTTCGCGGCCTGTGCCGAAGGTGGGGTCGATGTCGACGCCCGCCCACAGGCCGCGGGCGCGGAAGCCGAGGACGCCCTTGCCGACGAGGGCGGTCAGGCCGTCCCGCAGCTGGGTGCCCAACTCCATGGCCCGGTGCTGGAATTCGCCTGTCTCCAGGAGTTCCACCACCGCCGTGCCGACCGCCGCCGCGAGCGGGTTTCCACCGAACGTCGAGCCGTGCTCGCCGGGGCGCAGGACGCCGAGGACCTCGCGGCGGGCCACCACCGCGGAGACCGGGACGATGCCGCCGCCCAGCGCCTTGCCCAGGAGCAGGACGTCCGGGACGACCGACTCGTGGTCCACGGCGAGCGTGCGGCCCGTGCGGCCGAGGCCCGACTGGATCTCGTCGGCGATGAAGAGGCAGCCCTTGCGGCGGGTCACCTCACGGACGCCCGTGAGATAGCCGTCGTCGGGGATCACCACGCCCGCCTCGCCCTGGATCGGCTCCAGGAGCACCGCCGCCGTCGTGTCGTCGATCGCCGCTTCCAGCGCCGCGAGGTCGTTGTACGGCACGATCCGGAAGCCCGGGGTGAAGGGGCCGAAGCCCTGCCGTGCCGTCTCGTCCGTGGAGAACGACACGATCGTCGTCGTACGGCCGTGGAAGTTCTCCGCCGCGACCACGATCGTCGCCTGATCGGCGGGGACGCCCTTCACCTCGTACGCCCATTTGCGGGCCACCTTGATGCCGGACTCGACCGCCTCGGCGCCCGTGTTCATCGGCAGGACCATGTCCAGGCCGGTCAACTCGGCCAGGCGCTCGGCGAATTCGGCCAGCTTGTCGTTGTGGAAGGCGCGGGAGGTGAGGGTGAGGCGGTCGAGCTGGCGGTGGGCCGCCTCGATCAGTGCCGGGTGCCGGTGGCCGAAGTTCAGGGCCGAGTAGCCGGCCAGCATGTCCAGGTAGCGGCGGCCCTCCACGTCCTCGACCCAGGCGCCCTCGGCGTGGGCGACGACCACCGGAAGGGGGTGGTAGTTGTGCGCCAGGACCGGTTCCTCGGCGCGGATCAGGTCGGCGGACGAGCGCGTGGTCACGGGTACTCGGGTGGGCGCTGTCATGAGCGGATCTCCTGAGTGCAGCACTTGATGCCGCCGCCTGCCTTGCGGAACTCGGACAGGTCGACGGGCACGGGGACATAGCCGCGGTCGGCGAGGGCGGAGGCCAGGGACTCGGCCTGGGGCGCGATGAAGACGTTGCGGCCGTCGGACACGGAGTTCAGACCGAAGGCCAGCGCGTCGTCCAGAGTGGCGAGCACCGCGTTCGGGTACAGGCGCGCCAGCACCTCCCGGCTGCCCGGCGAGAACGCCTCCGGGTAGTAGGAGATGTTGTTGCCGTCGGCGGAGTCGTCCAGGACGAACAGCGCCGTGTCCAGGTGGTAGAAGCGCGGGTCCACCAGCGTCAGGCTGATCACCGGGTGCCCGAAGAACTCCTGCACCTCGCGGTGCGCCTCCCGGGTCGTCCGGAAACCGGTGCCGGCCAGCATGTACCGGCCCGTCCAGACCAGGTCGCCCTCGCCCTCGCAGACCGACTCGGGGCGGTGGACGGCGAAGCCCGCCGTCTTGAACCAGGTGTCGTAATGCGTGGACTCGGGGCGCCGCTCGGGCGCGTGGAAGAGGGAGCCGAAGACGCGGCCGTCCACGACGACCGCCGAGTTCGCCGCGAAGACCATGTCCGGGAGACCGGGAGCAGGCTCCACGGTGTCGACGGTGTGACCATGGGCCCGGTATGCGCCCATCAGCGCCTGCCACTGCGCCCGGGCCAGGTCCACGTCGACGCGGACGTCGGGTTGCATCCAGGGATTGATCGCGTACTGCACGCCGAAATGTCTGGGTTCGCAGACGAGGAATCGCCGTCGGCGCGGCACACGGGAGTCGGACACAGAGGGGTTCCTCCGCTTCCTGCGGTGTCGACTTGGGGTTGACACCAAGGTAGGAAGTGACGGTCACACCCGACAAGCAACGAGAATTGCGTGTCTGCGCAGGAATGCTGCGTCTTCAGCCATGCACGCGCAGGTTCACTGCGTTCTCGGATGTTTATTCGGGCGATACCGCGGGTGCGGGCTGTGTCGCGCCCGCCTCGGGGCTGTCCGGCAGCAGATGGGACAGCACCATCACGCTGATCGTCTTGCGGATGAACGGCTCCACCCGGATCCGCTCCAGCACCTCCTCGAAGTGCTCCACGTCCCGCGCCCGCACATGCAGCAACGCGTCCGCGCCCCCGGTCACCGTCATCGCCGCCGTGATCTCCGGATGGTTGCGCACCACCTCCGCGAGCCGCCGCGGCGGCGCCGCGCCCTCGCAGTACACCTCGACATACGCCTCCGTACGCCAGCCCAGCGCCGACGGCTCCACCGTGGCCGTGAACCCGGTGATCACCCCGGTCTCCCGCAGCCGGTCCACCCGTCGCTTGACCGCCGTGGACGACAGCCCCACGGCCGTGCCGATCTCGGCGAAGCTCGTCCTGGCGTTCGCCATCAGAGCGGTGATGATCTTCCGGTCGAGCTCGTCGAACGGTGCGGGCGCGCTGTGCATGTCGGCACTGTATCCAGCGGGAACGTCCATGCCTCGGCACGTGTGCAGACGTACGGATTGCTCCTACACTCCGGGTTCATGCTGCGCGCCCTGGCTGTCGACGACGAACGCCCCTCGCTGGAGGAGCTGCTCTACCTCCTCAACGCCGACCCCCGGATCGGCAGCGCGGAGGGCGCCGGCGACGCGACCGAGGCGCTGCGCCGCATCAACCGCGCGCTGGAGTCGGGGCCGCACGGCCCGGAGGCGATCGACGTCGTCTTCCTCGACATCAACATGCCCGGCCTCGACGGTTTGGACCTGGCCCGGCTGCTCACCGGCTTCGCCAAACCCCCGCTGGTCGTGTTCGTCACCGCCCACGAGGACTTCGCCGTCCAGGCCTTCGACCTCAAGGCCGTCGACTACGTCCTCAAGCCCGTCCGCAAGGAGCGCCTCGCCGAGGCCGTACGACGCGCCGCCGAACTCGTACGACGCCCCGCCGAACCCGGCGACCCCGCGCCCCGCATCCCCGTGCACGAACCCGACCCCGACCACATACCCGTCGAACTCGGCGGCGTGACCCGCTTCGTCTCAGTCGAGGACATCACCCACGTCGAGGCGCAAGGGGACTACGCCCGGCTGCACACCACCAAGGGCAGCCATCTCGTCCGCATCCCCGTGTCCACCCTGGAGGAGCGCTGGCGCTCCCGCGGCTTCGTCCGCATCCACCGCCGCCATCTGGTCGCCCTGCGCCACATCGGCGAACTCCGCCTCGACGCCGGGACGGTGAGCGTCCTGGTCGGCACCGAGGAACTCCAGGTCAGCCGGCGCCACACCCGCGAACTGCGCGACCTGCTGATGCGGAGGTCCTGACATGCCGCACCAGGACCCCGTCGAACGCCGCGTCGTCGTCACCGGACCGCCCCGCCGCACCCGCCGCGCCTCCGGCTACTACCGCCCCCGCACCGAGATCGACGAACAGACCACCCTCGGTGACACCTACGTCCGTTCCCTCATGCGCAGCCAACTGCGCGCCGGACTCACCGTGTTCGCCGTGCTCGGCCTCCTCATCGGCCCCCTCCCGCTGCTGTTCGCGGCGATGCCCGACGCCCGCCGGGTGGAGTGGGCGGTCCTCGGCTTCGGCGTCTACGTCCCGCTGGTGCTGCTCGCACGCTGGTACGTGCGGCGGGCGGAACGCAACGAGCGCGACTTCGTACGCCTCGTGGAAGACCGCTGAGTCACCCGATCCGATGAACTCCGGTTACGCCGTCCCCGCCGTCGCCCTCGTCGTCGTCGCCACCGTCCTCGTCGGCGCCTTCGGCCTGCGCATCTCCCGTACGACATCCGACTTCTACGTCGCCTCCCGCACCGTAGGACCCCGGTTGAACGCGGCGGCCATAAGCGGCGAGTACCTCTCCGCGGCCTCCTTCCTCGGCATCGCCGGACTCGTCCTGGTCCAAGGCCCCGACATGCTCTGGTACCCGGTCGGCTACACCGCCGGATACCTCGTCCTCCTGCTCTTCGTGGCCGCCCCGCTGCGCCGCTCCGGGGCGTACACGCTCCCGGACTTCGCCGAGGCCAGGCTCGCCTCCCAGGCGGTACGACGGCTCGCCGGGGCGTTCGTCGTCGGCGTCGGCTGGCTGTATCTGCTGCCCCAACTCCAGGGCGCCGGACTGACCTTGCAGGTCCTCACCGGGGCGCCCGACTCGCTGGGCGGAGTCATCGTCGCCGTCGTGGTCGTCGCGACCGTCGCCGCCGGCGGCATGCGCAGCATCACCTTCGTGCAGGCCTTCCAGTACTGGCTCAAGCTCACCGCCCTCCTCGTCCCCGCCCTCTTCCTGATCCTCGCCTGGCAGGGCGACGGCGCCCCCAGCCACGCCTTCGAGGAACCGGCCACCTTCCGCGAGCAGCGCGTCGTCCGCGTCGACGAGGGCCTCGACCTGAAACTGGACCGCCCGCTCACGGTCACCGTCGACGGCACGGTGGACGGCCGTACCCACGAGGACACCCCACTCCGCCTCCGGGCCGGCACCCATCACATCGACGCCGGCACCCGGCTCACCTTCGCCGCCGGCGCCCCCGTCCCCGAGGCCGACCGGCGCAGCGACGCCGGTCTGTCGCCCTCGCAGGCCGAGAGCCGCGGCGAACGCCCCCTGTACGCCACGTACGGACTGATCCTCGCGACCTTCCTCGGCACCATGGGCCTGCCGCACGTCGTCGTCCGCTTCTACACCAGCCCGCACGGCGTCGCCGCCCGCCGCACCACGGTCGCCGTCCTCGGCCTGATCGGCGCCTTCTATCTGCTGCCGCCCGTCTACGGCGCCCTCGGCCGCCTCTACGCCCCCGAACTCACCCTCACCTCAGACGCGGACGCCGCCGTCCTGCTGCTGCCCGACCGGGTGATCGGCGGCCTCGGCGGCGACCTGCTCGGCGCGCTGGTCGCCGGGGGCGCCTTCGCCGCGTTCCTCTCCACCGCCTCCGGGCTGACCATGGCCGTGGCGGGCGTGCTCACCCAGGACGTGCTTCCGTCGCGCGGCGTACGGCACTTCCGGCTGGGCACGGTCATCGCCATGGCCGTACCGCTGGCCGCCAGCGCCCTGGTCGGCGGGCTGCCGGTCGCCGACGCGGTCGGCCTCGCCTTCGCCGTGTCCGCGTCCTCCTTCTGCCCGCTGCTCGTCCTCGGCATCTGGTGGCGCCGGCTCACCCCACCGGGCGCCGCCGCCGGGATGCTGGTCGGCGGCGGCTCCGCGCTGGTGGCGGTGGCGGCGACCATGGCCGGTTTCCCCGGTTCCGGCGCGCTGCACGCCGTGCTCGCCTGGCCGGCCCTCTGGTCGGTGCCGCTGGGGTTCCTCACCATGGTGCTGGTGTCCCTGGCGACCCCGGGCCGGGTCCCGGCCGGTACGGGGGCGATCCTGGCGCGGTTCCATCTGCCGGAGGAGCTGTGGGCGGAGGTGAAGGCGTGAGCGGATTCCTCGCCGGCCTCTGCGTCGCGATCCTCCCCCTCCTCGCCGCGGGCTTCTGGCTCGGCCGCCGTACCGCACGCCCCGAGAACCTCCGCGGACTCGGCACCCCCGTCGAGCACGCCACCTTCGAGACCCTGCACACCGCGTCCCTCGCCGCGCCCCCGCTCCGCGCGGGTCTGACCGAGGAGACGGCCCGCAAGTCGGCCCGCAGGCTACGGACGTTGCTCGGCACGGACGCGCTGTGCCTGACCGACCAGAAGCGGGTCCTCGTCTGGGACGGCGTCGGCGGCCATCACCGCGACGAGATCATGAAACGCCTCGCCGGCCCCCTGGAGACCGGCCGCGGCGAGGCCTTCCCACTGACCTGCGACGCCCTCGACTGCACGGTCAGCTGGGCCGTGGTCGCCCCGCTCACCGTCGATGACCGGGTCCACGGCGCCCTGGTGGCCTGCGCGCCCCGCGAGTCCGCCGTGCTCGTACGGGCCGCCGGAGAGGTCGCCCGCTGGGTCTCCGTCCAGCTGGAACTGGCCGACCTCGACCAGTCCCGCACCCGGCTCATCGAGGCCGAGATCAAGGCCCTGCGCGCCCAGATCTCCCCGCACTTCATCTTCAACTCGCTCGCGGTGATCGCGTCGTTCGTCCGCACCGACCCCGAGCGCGCCCGCGAACTGCTCCTGGAGTTCGCCGACTTCACCCGCTACAGCTTCCGCCGGCACGGCGACTTCACCACCCTCGCCGACGAACTCCACGCCATCGACCACTACTTGGCGCTCGTCCGGGCCCGCTTCGGCGACCGCCTCTCCGTCACCCTGCAGATCGCCCCCGAGGTGCTGCCGGTCACCCTGCCCTTCCTGTGCCTCCAGCCGCTCGTCGAGAACGCCGTCAAGCACGGCCTGGAGGGCAAGCCCGACACCTGCCACATCCAGATCACGGCACAGGACACGGGCGCCGAAGCCCTCGTCGTCATCGAGGACGACGGCGCGGGCATGGACCCCGCCGTGCTGCGCCGCATCCTCGCCGGCGAGGTCAGCCCGTCGGGCGGCATCGGGCTGTCCAACGTCGACGACCGGCTGCGCCAGGTGTACGGCGACGACTACGGCCTCGTCATCGAGACCGCCGTGGGCGCCGGCATGCGCATCACCGCCCGGCTGCCGAAATACCAGCCGGGCGTGCACTAGTACGACCGCCTCAGGTACTGCGCGTGACGACCATCCCGAGGGTGATCAGGCCCAGCACGACCCAGCCGAACCACAGCCAGCCGTTGCTGCCGAGCGCTACCGTGTAGGCGGTCACCACGACGAGTCCGCCGAGGGTGAGCACCCCCATTGTCGTGGTCGAGCCGTCCGTGGAACCGGGCATCGCAACACCCTCCTCGGGATCCTCATGATGCGTCCCCTCCATGGTGCCCCCGTTCTCCTTCCTGACGGTGCAGACGACGAAATGAGTTCCGGCCTTCCACGGCCCCTCGCTCGTCCAGGACCCCGCCCGGTACACCGACGGATCGAAGCCGTAGTCACCCGGCGCCACCTCCCGACCACAGGCCGGGTCCGCCGCCTCGGCGCGCGCCTCGTCCTCGCCCAGTCGGGTGAATCCGAGCACCTCCTCGTCGTGCGGCCCCGCGCAGGACACCAGCCGCGCGTCCAGACAGTCCCGCTTCTGCATCGAGGAGACGTCGAGGAACTCGTCCCCGGCTCGCGATGCCCGCCGAGCGGCCCGTACACCGGCCCGTGCGCACCCACCACCAGACAGGGCGCCGCCCCGCGCTGTGAAGCCCGCCGCGGTCGGTAGGAGGGCCCGTGAAGGGCGTCCCGCCCGGCCAGTCCACGGTCACAGAGTCACCGTCCCGCAGCGCCCTGCCGAGCCCGACGTCCGCCCCGTACGGCGCGGCGCTCCCGCTGCCGCCACCCCACCCTCCCCGGGCGTCTGCCGCGCCACGGCGTACCAGACCCCGCCCCCGGCGAGGGCGGAGTGCAGGGCTCGCGGA
This sequence comes from Streptomyces sp., assembly GCA_013361925.1. GTDB lineage: Bacteria > Actinomycetota > Actinomycetes > Streptomycetales > Streptomycetaceae > Streptomyces. The sequence goes on from JABFXD010000275.1 coordinate 7,815, forward strand.
CGGGCACGGCGCCGACACCCACCACCGTCGGTGACCAGCGGCCCGAACCCCTCCGGCACGGGCTACGGCAGCCAGCATCGCCTCCAGCACGGGGGCCAGGGCGCCGACGCGCACCGGTGACCGCAGGTCCTCCGTCACCACCGCGCTGATCTCCGCGAAGTGCGACTCACGGGCGAAGGGCCCGCAGCCCTCCACCGCGTGGTAGAGCGTGCACCCCAGCGAGTACAGGTCGGCGGCTCACCGCCGCCCGCGGGGTCCGCGCGGATCGGCCTCGCCGTCCTCGACGCGCTGACCGCCGGGCACCGAGACGTGAAGCCGGCGAACATCCTGCTCGCGCCGGACCGCACCAGGGCGCCGTACGGGCGCGTCCTGCTCAGTCGGGGGCGGGGGCTCTGCGGGCGGGGGCTCTGCGGGCGGGGGAGAGGTGAGGCTGCCCCCGGACGACGATCCCTCCGCCACGCTCACATTCCGGTATCAGCCTTTCAGCGCCCACGTGCGTTCAATGAGGCCAGATAGGCGTTGTATGCCTCGAGTTCCTTGTCGCCGTCCCGGTCGGCGGCCCGGTCCTTACGCCTGGCCCGCCGCTGCTCCGATCCGTACCACTGGAACAGCAGCGCCAGCAGCACCAGCACGGACGGGACCTCACTGAACGCCCAGGCGATACCGCCCGCGGCGTTCTGGTCGGAGAGCGCGTCGATGCCGAGCGAGGCGGGCGGGTTCTTGAACGTCTCGACCATCGGGGTGGACGCCATCATCAACGCGATACCGAAGAACGCGTGGAACGGCATACCCGCGAACAGCTCCAGCATCCGCATCAGATAGCCGGGCCGGTGCGGCCCCGGGTCGACGCCGATGATCGGCCAGAAGAACACCACACCCACCGCGAGGAAGTGCACCATCATCGCGAGGTGACCGGTCCTCGACCCCATCAGGAAG
>JABFXD010000495.1 GCA_013361925.1 Streptomyces sp.
CGTGCGATGGGCACGGCGTGAGGGCCGGACCGTCCTGCTGGACGGCCCGGCCCTGGAACGCTGGGCGCGGGGAGCACCCCTCGACAGACTGCTGTCCGAAGACGTCAGCGGGTGACGTACACCGTCGCCGACGCCGTCGAGGCCGCGTGCAGGCCGTCGCCCGGCCAGCTCACCCTGTACGTGGTCTCCCGGCGGGTGCGGGGGATGTCGTTGATGGTGAACGTGCCGTCCGCGGCGACCGTCACCGACGACAGCGTGCCGGTGCCGAGCCGGTCGGTGCGTTCGACCTTCAGCACCGCGCGGTCCGGCAGCGCCTTGCCCTGGGCGGTGAAGGTGCCGGTGATCTCCAGGCCCGTGCTGATCGACGCCTCGGCCGGGGCGGTGAGCGCGATCGAGGTGGGGGCCTTGCCGACGCTCACCGTGTGCGTGACGTCGGTGGCCGGGCGGTGGGTGAGGTCGCCGAGGTAGGAGACCGTGTAGGTGGCGTCGCCGAGGAGGTCGGGCTCGTCGAGGACGGTGTAGGAGCCGTCGTCCTTGACGGTGAAGGTGCCCAGGTCGTGGACGCCGTCGGCGTCCGTGCGGGTCGCCTTGACCTTGAGCGGCTCGGCGGGCGCCGGGCCGCCGTACTCCAGCCGGCCGCGCACCGACAGGGGTTCGCCTGCGACGGCCTGGGCGGGGCTGTGGGTCAGCGTGGTGTTCAGACGTACGTCGTACTGGACCGCCGGGGGCTGGATGACGTGCAGCCAGAACTGGTTGCCCGCCGCGTTCGTGGTGACCGTGAACAGGCGGGAGCCGTCCGCGGACCATTCCGTGCCGCGCGGCGCCACCTGGTCGCCGTCGAGGCTGCCCTCGAAGGCGAACTCCAGCGGGGCGGTGGAGTCTGCCGGGTCGGCGGGCTGCACCAGCAGGTCCGGGGTGGCTCCGGTGGCCGCGGCGCCGCGCGCGATGTACTTGCCGTCGCCGCTGAAGGCGACCGCGGCAGCGGTGGCCCCGTCCGGCAGGGCGGCGTAGCCGGTGGCCGCGTCGGAGAGGTCCGTGGTGTTCAACAGCCGCGTACCGGCGGCCGAGTCGGCGACGGCGACCTTGCTGCCGTCGGCGGAGAACGCCATGTCCTTGAGATGCAGGGCGCCTTGACCGTCGGCGTCGGCGAAGCGGCGGGCCGCGTTTCTCACCAGGGTGCCGCCGCTGGTGTCGTACACCGTCAGAAAGGGGTTGGCCGCCTGCGAGTTGAGCGGCTGGCCCAGCAACATCCGGTCGCCGGGGCCCGCTTCCAGCTGGAGCTTGCCGTAGTCCTGCCAGTTGGTGCGCGGGGACGTGTTGTCGGCGGGGACGTAGGAGTCCAGGTAGGTCAGTGTCGAGTCGCACTGCGCGGTGTAGTAGGAGTACGGCGTGGTGAAGTACACCGTGCCGCCGGAGAAGGCGAGGCTGCGGCCGCAGGTGTCGGTGGAGACGTACAGGCCGTTGGACTGGTAGGTGCTGGTGTCGTAGCGCCAGATGACCTCACGGCCGCCGACGTAGAGGGTGGAGCTGTCGGCGTTCAGGGCCAGTCCTGAGATGTGCTGCTGGGTGCTGATCGTGGTGATCCGCTCGCCCTGGAAGGAGTAGACGGCGATGAGGCCGGGGTTGGAGTAGGTGCCCAGGTTGCTGTCGGCGACGTAGACCCGCTCGTGCACGGAGTCCACGGCCATCGCCGAGTACGAGGTGATCGGCAGCTTGGCCACCGCGTCGGAGGCCGCCGCGTGGGCCACGGGCGCGGCGGCGACGGTCAGGCCGGTTCCGGCCAGAGCGGCGGCGAGAGCCGTGGCCGCAAGGCGTCTGCGACGGTAAGCGCTGTTCAACTGTGCCCCCCACAGGCTTCGTTGGGCCTCACCGGGAACGGTGAGGCCCGTGTGTCTCCCATGTAACAGGGGTGAAGATCCTGTGATCAAGGGGGCGCGGCGGAACGGGCCGGGCCCCGCACGTCGTCGTGCGGGGCCCGGGGTGTGGGTGGGGTGCGGGTCAGGGGCAGCTGATGCGGGTGTCGCCCGTGTCCGTCGTGCA
>JABFXD010000670.1 GCA_013361925.1 Streptomyces sp.
GGCTTTGAGTTGCAGCGTGTCACGTCTGCGGGCGTGCGGCGTGTCACGGTGTCACCCCTGCGCGATCCCATGTTTCACCGCCGTTTTCCCAGGTCATGGCATGTTTCAGCTCTGTTGCGCGTCATGCGCGAGGAGCGCGATGTGCACCGAGGCGGCCTGTTCGAAGTCATCGAGGTCGACGCCGAGCCGGGTCTGTATCGCTTCGAGGCGCCGGTACAGCGCGGGACGCGAGACATGGTGGAGCTGGGCCGTGCGGGACTTGTTGCGGCCGGTGGCGAGATAGGTCCGCAGGACGGCGAGCAGCCCCTCCCCCGGTCCCGAGTCGCACAGCAGCCCGTCCAACTCCCGCTCGGCGAAGGACTGCACATGCGGGTCGTCCCGCAACAGCCGTATCAGGCCGCGCAGATGAACGTCCTTGAGGCGTACGACGACCGGAAGGTCGAGCGCCCCGGAGGCGACGGCGTCGGCGACGTGCTGGGCCTCGCGCATCCCGGCGGGGACGTCGTCCCAGGCAGTACGGGGGTCGGCGGCCGCCACGACGGTCTGCGTCAGCCGGGCCGCGAAGTTCGCCGTCAGGACCGCGGCGTCCTGGTCCCGGGCCAGGCTCAGCAGCACGGCGGTGACCCCGTCGGCGAGTTCGGCGACGAGTCCGGGCAGCCCCAGCAGCCGCAGCACCCGGTCGAGTTCGGCCGGATCGCCGTCCCGTACGACCAGTGGTACGAACGTCCGCCGGTTGACGGGCAGCCCGGCGGCCCGCGCCCTGGGCAGCAGCTGCCGTGCCGGTACGACCCCGCTGACGAGGTCGGTGAGCAGGCTCTGCGCGGACTGCTCCTCCCAGGTGTGGGCGGAGGTGCCGCCGAGCATGCGGTGCAGGACGAGGGCCTCGGCGGCCCGGTCGGCCAGCAGCCGTCCGCTCGCGGTGTCCCCGCGGTAGCCGCAGAGCAGGATCTGCCCCCAGCGTTCGCCGCGCCCGCCCAGTTCGGCGCGGATCCAGCCGTCGCCCTCGGTGCCGCCCGCCTGCCGGGCGATGCGCTCCCAGTCGCGCAGCACGTCGTCCACGGCCGGCCGCTCCCCCGCGGTGGCGAGGACGCGATGGGCGAGGTTGGTGACGACGACCGGGCAGGCGCTGTGCTGGGCGATGTCGTCGAGGAGGCGTTGGAGCGGGGCGCCCGCCGTGATGAGGCCGGTGAGGGAGGTGCGGACGGCCTCGGAGAGGCTCACGGCCGCGAACTTCCGCCGGACCAGCCGGGACTGCACCTCCTCGGTCAACTCGGCGAAGGGGAAGGGCCGGTGGAGGACGACCATGGGCAGCCCGCACCGCTCGGCGGCCCGGCGCATCACGTCCGGCGGGGCCGGAAAGGCACGGCCGAGTCCGAGGACCACGGCGGCGGCCTCGGCGCGGTGCAGGGACTGGATGTACTCGGCCTGCGCGCCCTCGTCCCCGGCCAGCAGCACCCCGGTGGTGAGGACCATCTCGCCGCCGGTGAGCATGACGCCGACGTCGGCGGCCTCGGCGACATGCACCCAGCGCACGGCCCGGTCGAGCTGGGCCGCGCCGGCCACCACCTCGGGCTCCCCGGCGAGGACCCGTTCCAGGGTGAGGACCTGGCGGACGGACAGGGCCGGCTCCAGGTGGTCCAAGGCGGTGGTCATGGCGTACTTCCCTTGCTGCGTGCTGCTACTGAAGGCTCCGCAGAGCGTTCTCGAGGATCGCGGCGCCCTCCTCGGCCTCCGCGACGGTGAGGGACAGCGGTGGGGCGACCCGGAGCGCGCTGGTGTTGTGGCCGCCGCCCTTGCCGATGAGCAGGCCGCCCGCGCGGCACGCCTCCAGCACGGCGCCCGCCGCGTCCGGGTCGGCCTGGTCGGTGCCGGGTTTCACCAGCTCGACGCCGAGCATCAGCCCGCGCCCACGGACCTCGCGAACGCCGGGAACCTGCGCGGCGACGGCCCGGAGCCGTTCGACGAGGAGTCCGCCGACCCGCCGCGCGTTGCCCTGGAGGTCGTGTTCCAGCAGGTACGACAGGTTGGCGAGGCC
>JABFXD010000659.1 GCA_013361925.1 Streptomyces sp.
GCCAGCCACACCGCGTCCGCCACCTCCTCCGCGGACAGGTCGAGGCCCGCGCGGCGCAGCCGGGCGATCAGTTCGTCCAGATGCGTCCCCTGCATCCGGCCATCACCTCGAACGGTCGAGCGGCTGCATGAGCATGTCCGCGATCCGCTCCCGGGTGAGGCGTTCCGCGTGCGGGGTGTGCTGGGTGAGGAAGAGGGCGTTGAGGAGCTGGTCGGCGGCCACCACTTCGCCCGGGTCGCGGGCGAGGAAGCGGGCGATCAGATCGCGTCCGGCGGCGGCGCCCTCGGCGCCGAGGTGCGCCTCGACCATGGCGGTGAGCTGCTCCTCGCCCGGCGGCTCCAGCTCCAGCTGGACGCACCTGCGCAACAGGGGTGCGGGGAAGTCGCGTTCGCCGTTGGACGTCAGCACGATCACCGGGAAGGCGGCGCAGGCGATACGGCCGCCGTGCACGGCCACCCGCTCGCCGTCGTCGGTGAGGACGTCGACGACGGGCTCGCGGTCCGCGAGGCGTTCCAGCTCGGGAATGCCGAACTCGCCCTCCTCCAGGGTGTTCAGCAGGTCGTTGGGCAGATCGAGGTCGCTCTTGTCGAGTTCGTCGATGAGCAGGACGCGGGGCCGTTCGGCGGGCAGCAGCGCGGTGCCGAGCGGGCCGAGACGGAGGTAGGAGCCGATGCCGGACGCGGTGGCCGCGGGGCTCTCGGTGCCCTGGGCGCGCTCCAGTTGGACGTCCTGGAGGCGGCCGATGGCGTCGTAGCGGTAGAGGCCGTCCTGGAGGCCGGTGCGGCTGACGATCGGCCAGCGCAGCACGCGGCCCAGGCCCAGTTCGTGGGCGATCGCGTAGGCGAGGGTGGACTTGCCGGTGCCGGGGTTGCCGGTGACCAGGAGCGGGCGGCGCAGATAGAGGGCCGCGTTGACGGCGTCGACCTCGGCGGGGCGGGGGGCGTAGTTCTCCACGAGCCGGCGCTGGACGCCGAGCCGGCGGGCGCTGCTGGGGTCCTCCGGGCCGGCCTCGGCACCGTCGCGCGCCGCCGCGAAGTCCCGCCAGGGCGGGGGTGCGGGTAACTGCCGCAGACCGTCGTGCGGTTGCCCCGCACCGCGGTAGATCCGCCAGTCGTTCACCATGGGCTCCTCCCGGCTCTGGTGATCATGCAGCGGTCCCGGCCGTCCGCCGCCACGTTACCGCCCGGCGGCCGGGCCTGCCGAGATCCCGGCGTGTCGAATATCGCTTGAGGTCGATCAACCCCCTTGTCGGACAGGTGAGTTGACATGGGCTTACGAATCAGGTCCGGCCAGGGCCGGGGGGTGGATGGACTCGGTTCCGTGGCGGGGCCGGTCGGGCGGGTCCAGGAGTACGGCGATCCTCCCCTTGAGCCCTTGGGTCCGGGCGGTGTCGGGGTCGGACAGGCGGATGCGCAACTCCCGTACCTGGCGGGCGAGACCGTCCGCCCGGCCCGCCGACTCCAGCAGCCGGGCGGCCTGCGCGTGGAACGCCGCACACTCCTCCGGCGGATGGGCGTCCCGCCGCCACAGCGCGACGGCGTGCCCGGCGAGCAGCGCGCGCCCCATGGCCTCCAGCCCGTCACCGCCGCCCACGGGCCCGCAGTGCACCGGCACGCACGCGTCGTCCGCGCCGCCCAGGCGGCCGTACACCGCGAGCGCGCCCTCCCGGTGCGCGCCGGGCACATGACCCTCCGCCGACGCCTCGGCCCGCAGGGGTACGGCGGTCAGCGGACCGCGCGCCACCCCGCGCCTGCGGCGGCGCCATTCGGGGCTGGGCGGCCGGGTGTGGCGGTGCTGGGCGCGCACGACGACGGTCCTGCGCAGACCGATGGGCATGGACTGCTCGTCGAGCGCGTCGGAGTCGTCGTCCGCCGCGCCGGGCGGGGTGAGCTGCCACTCGTCGACCGGCAGGTCGAACAGGCGGCGCGGCAGGAACACCTCGACGGCGGCGAGGTGTTCGTCGTGGTCGCCGAGGCTGAGGGCCTTCGCCAGCGCTCCCCGCACGGACTCCTCCAGCTGCCCGAGCGGGACG
>JABFXD010000563.1 GCA_013361925.1 Streptomyces sp.
CGGCGAACGGTCGGCTTCCATGTCCAACACGATGCCGTGAAAAGACATTCCCGTCGTCGTACCTGAGCAGGCAATGGGTCCTACTGCCGATGGAGTACTACGGAGGGTCAGTCCTCCCCAAGGTGGGTGACACTGCCCCGCGACCCCCTGATGGCCTCCCCTAGGGGCCTTGGTACTACTGCTCTTCGTGGACCTCGACGCCGATCTCGCCGCGCTCCGCCCGCTCGGCGGCTACTTCCTACTACGCACGGGTGCGCCGCCCCGTTCAACGCTGCCCACCCTCGCACGGGCGTACGACATCGAAAAGTCGGACGTTTATGAAGAATCCGTGACTTTTCGTGTCCGCAAAGTGGCCGACTCTCTCCGGGCCCCGGAGTTGCGGATCGCCGCCTCGATCGCCCAGCAGGGCCTCGCCGCCCGGCTCTGGTCGGCGGCCCTCGGCTGCGCCGTGCTGTACGGCCACGTCCCCGACCTCGACGCCCGGCTGCTGCGCTGGGACGCCGACGGCAGCGCCCCCGACGACCTGTGGCTGACCGCGGTGCGCGCGCTGCCCGGCGACGCGGGCACCCTCGCCGCGGTCGTCCTGGAAGGACACCTGGAGCCGCTGGCGGCGGCACTGCGGTCCCGTTACCGCCTCGCCCCCGGTCTGCTCCACGGCAACGCCGCCTCCGCCCTCGCCGGAGCCGCCCGGCAGCTGTCGCTCTGGGCCCGCGCCCACGACCGCCCCGAGGCCGCCGTACGCACCCGCGCCCTCACCGCGGACCTCCTCGCCCACCCCCTCCTCACCGGCACCGGAACCCTCACCGGCACCCGCTTCCGGCGCCGCAGCTGCTGCCTCTACTACCGCGTCCCCGGCGGCGGCGTGTGCGGGGACTGCTGCTTCACCCGGCCCCCGCGGTCTTCCCCGCGCGCCGCATCTGGGTGACCATGAAGGGCAACCAGCCGTGGAGAACAGGGGGTTCCGGGTGCGAGTGGGACTGCTGACCCGGGAGTACCCGCCGGACGTGTACGGCGGCGCGGGTGTCCATGTCGAGTTCCTCGCCCGGGAGTTGGCCTCCCTGGTCGATGTCGAGGTGCACTGCTGGGGCGAGGGCCGCGGCGTGGGCGTGGTGCGCCACCGCCCCTGGCCCGTCCTCGACACCGCCAACGACGCGCTGCGCACCTTCTCCGTGGACCTCGCGATGACCGCCGGCCTCGAAGGCCGCGAACTCGTCCACTCCCACACCTGGTACGCCAACCTCGCCGGCCACCTCGGCAAGCTCCTGTACGGCATCCCGCATGTGATGACCGCCCACTCCCTGGAGCCGCTGCGCCCCTGGAAGGCCGAGCAACTCGGCGGCGGATACGCCCTGTCGAGCTGGGCCGAGCGCACCGCGATCGAGGCCGCCGACGCGGTGATCGCCGTGTCGGGAGCCATGCGCGAGGACATCCTCGCCTGCTACCCGGCCCTCGACCCGGCCCGGGTGCACATCGTGCACAACGGCATCGACACCGCTCTCTACCGCCCCGACCACGGCACCGACGCCCTCACCCGCGTCGGCCTGGACCCGGACCGCCCCTTCGTGCTCTTCGTCGGCCGCATCACCCGCCAGAAGGGCGTGCCCCATCTGCTGCGCGCGGTACGGGACATCGACCCCGCCGCCCAGGTCGTGCTGTGCGCCGGAGCGCCGGACACTCCGGAGATCGACCGTGAGTTCCGGGAGCTGTACGAGGAGTTGAGCCGGGTCCGCGAGGGCGTGCACTGGATCCCGCAGATGCTGCCGCGCCCGGACGTGATCCAACTCCTCACCCACGCCGCCGTGTTCGTCTGCCCCTCGGTGTACGAACCCCTCGGCATCGTCAACCTCGAAGCCATGGCGTGCGGAACTCCCGTCGTGGCCTCGAAGGTCGGCGGCATCCCGGAGGTCGTCGACGACGGCAAGACGGGTCTGCTCGTCCCGGTGGACGACGACTTCGAGCCCGCCCTGGCCCGCGCGCTGGACTCGGTCCTCGGCGACCCGGAGGGCGCCCGGCGGATGGGTGAGGCCGGGCGGGAGCGCGCGGTGGGGGAGTTCGGCTGGGACGCGGTCGCCCGCCGCACGGTGCGGCTCTACGAGGAGATCCTCAAACAGGCGTAGTGCGCCCCGGGCGGGGGCAGGCATGGGTCACAACCAGGGTGAGGGGAGCGACCATGCGTCGTGGCGGACCTTCGGTGCTCGGGATCGTACTGGCGGGCGGAGAGGGCAAGCGCCTGATGCCCCTGACCGGTGACCGCGCGAAACCCGCGGTCACCTTCGGCGGAACGTATCGCCTCGTGGACTTCGTGCTGTCCAACCTCGTCAACGCGGACATCCTGCGCATCTGCGTCCTCACGCAGTACAAGTCGCACTCGCTGGACCGCCACATCACCACGACGTGGCGGATGTCCAGCCTGCTCGGCAACTACGTCACCCCCGTCCCCGCCCAGCAGCGGCTCGGCCCCCGCTGGTACCTGGGCAGCGCCGACGCGATCCTGCAGTCCCTCAACCTCGTCTACGACGAACGGCCCGAGTACGTCGCGGTGTTCGGCGCCGACCACGTGTACCGCATGGACCCGCGCCAGATGCTCGCCCAGCACATCGAGAGCGGCGCGGGCGTGACCGTGGCCGGGATCCGCGTCCCGCGCTCCGAGTCCTCGCAGTTCGGGGTGATCACGCCCGGCTCGGACGGGCTCACGGTGGACCGCTTCCTGGAGAAGCCCGCCGACCCGCCCGGCCTCGCGGACGACCCGGAGTGCGTGTTCGCCTCCATGGGCAACTACATCTTCACCACCAAGGCCCTGATAGAGGCCCTCCAGCGGGACGCCGAGGACGAGCACTCCGTGCACGACATGGGCGGCTCGATCCTGCCCCAGCTCACCGAGCGCGGCGAGGCCCAGCTGTACGACTTCAGCGCCAACCACGTCCCCGGCGAGACCAACCGAGACCGCGGCTACTGGCGGGACGTCGGCACCCTGGACGCGTACTACGACGCCCACATGGACCTCATCGCCGAACGTCCCGCGTTCAACCTCTACAACCGGCAGTGGCCCATCTACACCCACTCGGGCCAACTGTCCCCGGCCCGCTTCAACGCGGGCGGCATCGCCAGCGAGTCCATCATCAGCGCGGGCTGCCTCATTCGGGGGCAGGTCACCCGGTCGGTGCTGTCGCCGGGGGTGGTGGTCGACCCGGGGGCGGTCGTGCAGGGGTCGGTGCTGCACGACAACGTCAAGATCGGGCGGGGCGCGGTGGTGCGGGGTGCGGTCCTGGACAAGAACGTGGAGGTGCCACCCGGCGCCACGATAGGGGTGAATCCGGAGCGGGACGCCGAGCTCTACACCGTCTCCAAGGGCGGGGTGATCGGGCTCGGAAAGGGCCAGCGGGTGTCCTGAGACACACCGAACGGCACCCCTGTGCCCCCTGGGGCGCGAACGGCCGGACTTAATCTGCTGTTAACTGTGCGTAGCTTGATCGTACTTGACCGTAATCGCCAGAGGGCGATTGACTGCTTGCCCACCCGTCGTCGACGCGAGGCAAGCCATTGACTTCCGACCCGCTCGCCCCTCTCGACCTGGCGTTCTGGAACATCGAGTCCGCCGAGCACCCCATGCACCTGGGCGCCCTCGGCGTCTTCGAGGCGCACTCGCCCACCGCGGGCGCCCACGCGGCCGACCTGCTCGCCGCGCGGGCCGCCGCGGTGCCCGGCCTCAGGATGCGGATCCGGGACGTCTGGCAGCCGCTGTCCTTCGGCGGGGCGACCCGCGAGCCCGCCCCCGACTTCGACCCCCTGGACCACGTCCGGCTGCACGCGCCGACCGCCGACTTCCACGCCGAGGCCGGCCGGCTCATGGAACGCCCGCTGGAGCGCGGCCGCCCGCCGTGGGAGGCGCACGTCCTGCCGGGGGAGGACGGCGTCTCCTTCGCCGTGCTCTTCAAGTTCCACCACGCCCTCGCCGACGGTCTGCGCGCCCTGACGCTCGCCGCGGCGATCCTGGACCCGATGGACCTGCCCGAGCGCAGGCCGCGCCCCGAGGCGCCGTCCCCGGGCTTCCTGCCGGACGTGCGCAAACTGCCCGGGCTGGTCCGCGGCGCCGTCTCCGACGTGGGCCGGGCCCTCGACATCGGCGCCTCCGTCGCCCTGTCCGGCGTCGGGGTGCGTTCCTCGTCGGCCCTGACCGCCGAACCGAGCGGCACCCGCCGCACGGCGGGCGTGGTCATCGACCTCGACGACGTGCACCGCGTGCGCAAGGCCCAGGGCGGCACCGTCAACGACGTCCTCATCGCGGTCGTCGCGGGCGCCCTGCGCCGCTGGCTCGACGAGCGCGGCGACGGCAGCGACGGCGTCGCCCCCCGCGCCCTGATCCCCGTCTCCAAGCGCCGCCCGCGCACCGCGCACCCACAGGGCAACCGGCTCTCCGGGTACCTGATGAGGCTCCCGGTCGGCGACCCCGACCCCCTCGCCCGCCTCGACACGGTCCGCACCGCCATGGACCGCAACAAGGACGCCGGACCCAACCGTGGCGCCGGTGCCGTCGCGCTGCTCGCCGACCACGTCCCCGCGCTCGGCCACCGGCTCGGCGGGCCCCTGGTCAGCCAGGCCGCCCGGCTCTGGTTCGACATCCTCGTCACCAGCGTCCCGCTGCCCAGCCTCGGCCTGAAGCTCGGCGGCAACCCGGTCACCCAGGTCTTCCCGTTCGCCCCGCTGGCCCGCGGCCAGTCCCTGGCGATCGCCGTCTCGACGTACCGCGGCCACGTCCACTACGGCCTCGTCGCCGACGCGGAAGCGGTGCCCGACCTGGACGTCCTGGCCAGTGCCCTCACCGCGGAGGTGGAGACGCTCATCACCGCCTGCGAGGCTTGACCCCCTCCGTTTTTGGAGGACGGGCCCGGCGCTCCGTAGAATTCCCTGTTCGAAAGCGGACGCGGTCGGAGCGCCGCACGGGGCAGCAGGGAAACGGCAGCGCGATGACGGTGACAGAGGACGGCTCGGCGATCACGGACGAGGCCGTGGACGAGGTCGTGTACGGCCCCGGGATCGACCCGGAGCGGCTGGCCGTCTGCCTCGCCGTGCTCGACGAGCTCGACCAGTTGGAGGTCGACCACCCCGACGCGATCGCCGTGCGCCGGGCCACCGCCGGCGTCTACCGCACGGTCAAGCAGCGCCGCCGCCAGGAGCGCAGGGCCGCAAAGACCGCCCACGACAAGGCGGTCACCGAGGCCACCGCGACCGGCTCCGCCCAGCGCATCGACGACGAGACCGAGGGCATCCTCCCCTCGTCGGTCACCGAGGAGGGGAGGATCGCCGGGATACTCCAGCGCCCCCGCTCCTGCTACACCTGCAAGACCCGGTACGTGGAAGTCGACTACTTCTACCACCAGCTCTGTCCGGACTGCGCCCGGCTGAACCGCGACCGGCGCGACGCCCGCGCCGACCTCACCGGCAAGCGCGCCCTGCTCACCGGCGGCCGCGCCAAGATCGGCATGTACATCGCGCTCAGGCTGCTGCGCGACGGCGCCCACACCACCATCACCACGCGCTTCCCCAAGGACGCCATCCGCCGCTTCAAGGCCATGGACGACTCCGGGGACTGGATGCACCGCCTGGAGGTCGTCGGCATCGACCTGCGCGACCCGGCCCAGGCCGTCGCCCTCGCCGAGCAGGTCGCCGAGGCCGGTCCGCTCGACATCCTGGTCAACAACGCGACCCAGACCGTACGCCGCCTGCCCTCCGCCTACGCCGCCCTGGTCGACGGCGAGAGCGCCCCGCTGCCCGCCGGTGAGCTGCCCGCCCACCACGTCATCGGAGCCTTCGGCTCCGGCGCCGTCGACGGCCTGGCCTCCCTGCCCGCCGGGATCTCCGGCATCGACGCCCAGCAGGTCGCCGACCTCGCCCTCGTCGCGGGCAACGCCAGCGTCGCCAAGCACCTCGACGGCACCGCCATCGACGCGGGCGGCCTCGTCCCCGACGTCGTCGACACCAACACCTGGGTGCAGACCATCGAGCAGATCTCCCCGGTCGAGCTGCTCGAGACCCAGCTGTGCAACTACACGGCGCCCTTCATCCTGATCAGCGCCCTGCGCCCGAGCATGGCCGAGGCCGCGAAGAAGGCCGCGAGCGGACGTGCCTACGTCGTGAACGTCTCCGCGATGGAGGGCGTCTTCGGCCGCGGCTACAAGGGCGCGGGACACCCCAACACCAACGCCGCCAAGGCCGCCATGAACATGGTCACGCGGACCAGCGGCCAGGAGATGTTCCAGACCGACGGCATCCTGATGACCTCCGTCGACACCGGCTGGATCACCGACGAACGCCCCCACTTCGACAAGCTGCGCCTCGCCGAGGAGGGCTTCCACGCCCCGCTCGACCTGGTCGACGGAGCGGCCCGGGTCTACGATCCGATTGTGCGCGGTGAACAGGGCGAGGACCTGTACGGCGTCTTCCTCAAGGACTACGCGCCCGGCAAGTGGTGACGCGCCGGCCGTGACGTGTGCCCCGGCGTCCGCAGGGGAACCCGGACCCTCCTGAGTACCGCGCCAGGAGTGAGTCATGGCCAGTCCGCACAACATCGATCCGCGCGCTCTCGGTGACCCGCGCAACCACTACCCCACCGACGAGCAGTTCTACGCGAGCGACCGCCCGGCGCATCCCGTCCTCCCCGAGGACCGGCCCCGCGGCGGCGCCCACGATCCTTACAAACACCCCTGGGCCTGGGGCACGATCGCGCTCGTCGCGTTCATCGTGCTGATCGTCCTCATGGGGATCGCGCTGTTCCCGTAGAGAGGTCCTTCAGGGCTGCGGCGGCGCGTACGACCGCAGCCGGTCGTGGACGGCGTACCCGCCGGGCCGCGCCGCGCCGACCCGCGTCCCACCGTCCACGAGCAGATCCGCACCGGTGATCCACTCGGCCGCGTCGGAGGCCAGCCACACGACGGCCCGGGCCACGTCCGCCGGCTCCCCGATCCGACCGAGCGGCAGCCCCGCCGCGAGCTCCGCCTCGCCCGGCTCCCACACGAACCGGGCCATCTCGGTACGCACGAGACCGGGCGAGACGGAGTTGACGCGGACCCGCGGCGCCAGCTCGCCCGCGAGCTGCCGGGTGAGATGGAGCAGGGCCGCCTTGCTGGTGCCGTAGGCGCCGATGCGCGGCCCGACATGCGTGGCACCCTCCGTGCAGACGTTGATCACGGAGCCGCCGTGCTCCCGCATCCACGCCCGCCACGCGCAGCGCACCAGCCGCAGCGGTGCCTCGACGTTGACCGTGAACGCCTCGCGCCAGGCGTCCGGGTCGACGTCCATCAGCGGGCCGTACGGCTGGTTGGTCGCGGCGTTGTTGACGAGGACGTCGAGCCGCCCGAACGCGCGGAGGGTGAGCGCGGTGACCTCCCCGAGATGGGCGGGGTCGGCGACGCTGCCCGCCACTCCGATGCCGCCCAGCTCGGCGGCGGTCCGCCGGACCTCCGCCGCGTCCCGGGCCGTCACGCACACCAGCGCCCCGGCGTCCGCCAGCTGCCGGGCGACCTCGCGCCCGATCCCACGCGTCCCGCCGGTGACGACGGCGGCCTTCCCACTCAGCCCGTACGGCGACGTCATCGGCGTACCGTCTCATGACGGGCCGTCAGTCGACAGCCCCGAGACGTGAGTTCCGCGCCGCCAGCAGCTCCAGCACGGTCCGCCAGTCCTCCAGGACCCCCGCGTCGAAGGCGGCGGCCCGGCTCTCCTCCTGAGCGAGGCGCAGCCGCAGCAGGTCGTCGTCGCCGGCGGGGCCTTCGCGTCGTACGAGACGGTGGACGCGTTCGCCGAGCAGGGGCCGTACGGCTTCCGCCGCCCGCTCGTGGCGGTGGGTCTCGTCGCCCGGGCACAGGACCTGCCCGATGTCCTGCACAAGACCCGCCACTTGGAGCTCCTTGTCGGCGGGGCGGCCGCGGCGCAGCAGCGCGGCGGTCCGCAGGCCGTGCGGGTCCCGGCAGGCGTACAGCAGATCCATCAGCTCCTCGACACTGCGCAGCTCCACGCGTAGTCCTCTCGCCGGACAGGCCGTTGCCGCCCGTCAGCAGACCATGGCCGCCTTGCGAACCGGCCAACGGGACCTGAACTGCGCGACCGGGACCGGATTTCCTCGGATTTCCTCGAAGGCGCGACCGGGCGTGTAGGCCGAACGGGTGAGCTTGCTGACAGGGCATTTATGGACAACTGCCTTGTTAAAGGACCCAATGAACACGGGGGACTTGTGATAGTTACCCCTTGTTTTCAGCCCCATCGAGCGGGCCCCTGCTCATTTGGTTAATCTGTAGCGGACGGACAGCAGTACGGGGTCCTACCCACACCCACGGTCCGTCCTGGGGCAAACCGATCACCACGGTCTGTTCTCACCAGAGTTACCGGCGCCACCGCGTCCGAACTGTTCTCGACTCAGACCCGAGCGGGCGTCCGGTGCCAGGCCGCATCCTGGCTGGTACGCCCCGAGGGTGACCCGACACATAAGGAGTGCGCGGTGACACCGGAGAAGACGAATCGCGAGCAACGCCCCAAGGAACGCCAGGAGCAGGCCGGCCACAGGCCCGGACAGCTCGGCAGCCTCGACGTGTGGGCGCGGTCCGCCCCCATCCGCCTCGCGGGCTACGAGGACGACCTCGCCGAGCCCCACATCCTGCCCAGCGTGGACTGACGCCGACAGCCCC
>JABFXD010000990.1 GCA_013361925.1 Streptomyces sp.
TCGGCGCGTCCTGGGCGCGGCTCAGCAGGGTCACGCCGTAGACCGCCGCCGCTCCCCCGGCGAGCGCGAGCAGCGTGCCCGTGCTGCCGTACCGGAAGCCCTCTCCCAGCAGCGTGATGCCGATGGCGGACGCGGTGAGGGGGTTGACGAGGGTGAGGAGGGCGAGCGGGCCGCCGAGGCCGCTGCGGTACGCCTGCTGGGAGAGCAGCAGGCCGCCGACGGCGAAGGCGACCGTCAGGAGCGCGACCAGTGCCGTGTCCCAGGAGAGCGTCGGTCCCACCGCCAGCTTCTGCGACAGCGTGGAGCCGACGCCGGAGGCGACACCGGACGCCGCGGCGAAGGCGAGGCCGGTCCCGGCCAGGCGGGTGAGCGCCGCCACGAGACCGGCCGCGGCGAGCGCGACGAGCAGGACCTCGGTCCTGCCGAGCGTCTCGTGCGGCCCGTGTCCCGTCGCGGTGACGAGGAGCAGAGTGCCGAGGCCTACGAGGGTGTAGGCGACGCCGCGCCACTGGGTGCCGGAGGTGCGGCGGCCCGTGGCCAGCGAGCCGAGCGGCACCGCCAGCACCAGGCTGAGCGCGCCGAGCGGCTGGACCAGGGTCAGCGGGCCGTACCGCAGGGCGACCACATGGAGCAGCGCGCCGCCCGCGTTGAGGGCCACGGACCCCCACCAGGCGCCCCGGGCCAGCGCACCGCGCATGCCGGGAGTGGCGGCGGCCGTCCGTTCCTGGACGACGGCGGCCGTGGCGTAGCAGACCGCGGAGACGAGGGAGAGAGCCACTGCCAGCAGTACCGGGGACGCCGTCATCCGGCCCACCTCCCTGTCACCCACATCAATACGAAACGGTTTCGTACAGATAGGCTACGGAGGCTCTTAGCGAAACGCAAGCGTTTCTTTCAATCGGTGTCCCCCGGAAGCGGCCTCACCGCCACGAACCCGAACAGCTCCGGCACCTCCTCCCGCCCCGCCTCGACCGTGCGCTCCAGCCGCAGACCGGCCGCGAGCGCGGCGTTGAGCAGGTCGGCCAGCGGTATGTGCCAGGCGCCGACCCGGGCCCGTACACCCGCGGGGTTCCAGCCGCCGCCCTTGCGGGAACGGTCGGCGTACCCCGCCCCCACGACCAGCCGCCCCGGCTCGGCGTGGTCCGCGAACGCGCCGACGAAGCAGGGGTGGACGCCCAGGTGCACGAACCGTCCGCCGGGGGCGAGGACACGGGCGATCTCCCCGACCACGGCGGCGTAGTCGGGGACGTCCGTGCTGGCCAGCACGCACACCGCGGCCGGCACGGAGGCGTCGGCCAGCGGGAGCGCCGTCGCGTCGGCGACCGCCACGGGCAGCCGGGCGGCGGCATGCCGGAGCTGGCCGCGCGAGAGGTCGACACCGACCGGGGTCCAGCCCAGCTCCGCCGTCACGGCGGCGTGGGCGCCGGTGCCGCAGCAGACGTCCAGACAGACGCCGGCGCCGGGGCCGAGAAGCCCACCGAGCGTGCCGTGCACCCGGTGGATGTAGTCGCCGCCCGCGTCGGGCGACATGTAGTCGTTGTACCAGTCCGCGTGTGCGTCGTACGCCGCAGTCGTCGTCATACCTACGACCCTGCGAACACCGACTCCCCCACAAACCCCGGTTCGCTCACGGCACATGCGCACGGGAGGGATCTGGACGGGAGGCCGCGGCGGTCGTACCGTATCTCTGACTGAGTCAACTATCCGCGCCAGCCACCCAGAGGTCGACCGCCATGACCGTCCAGGACATCCGTGCCTTCAACCGCTTCTACACGAACGTCATCGGCGCCCTCGACTACAGCCGGCACCTCTACGCACCGTTCACCCTCACCGAGTCCCGTGTGCTGTACGAACTCGCGCACTCGCCGCGGACGGACGCGGCCGATCTGCGGGGAGAGCTCTCGCTGGACGCCGGCTACCTGAGCCGGATCCTCAACAAGTTCGAGGACGACGGCCTGATCGAGCGGTCGGCCTCGCACCGCGACCCGCGGCGGCGGCGCGTCACGCTCACTACCCGGGGCCGGGAGACCGCCGCGCTGCTCGCCGAGCGGGCGGACGAATCGGTGGGCGCCCTGCTCGCCACCGTGCCCGCCGCCGAGCGACCGCGGCTCGCGGAGGCCCTGCGGACGGTGCGCACACTGCTGTCCGAGGGACGGCCGCCCCGCCGGGAGGACGTGCTGCTGCGTGAGCCCGGCCCCGGTGACCTGGGCTGGATCGTGCAGCGCAACGCCGCGTTGTACACCGCGGAGTACGGCTGGAACGCGGACTACGAGGGGCTGGTGGCCCGGATCGTCGCCGACTTCGCGGAGGATCACGACCCGCATCTGGAGCGGGTGTGGATCGCCGAGCTGGACGGACGGCCGGTGGGGTGCGTGATGTGCGTACGCGACGAGGCGCCCGGCACCGCCCGGCTGCGGCTGCTCCTCGTCGAGCCGGACGCCCGCGGCCTCGGCATCGGGGACCGGCTGGTCACGGCCGTCGTCGACTTCGCCCGCGAGGTCGGCTACCGGGACCTCGTGCTGTGGACCAACGACATCCTCAGCTCCGCCCGCCACCTCTACCAGCGCCATGGCTTCGTGCTGCTCGCCGAGAAGCCGCACCGCTCCTTCGGCAAGGACCTGGTCGGCCAGGACTGGCGTCTGGACCTGCACGGCACCCGGGAGTGACGCGTAGAGTCCGGAACCATGAAACTCGCGTTCTCCACCCTCGGTGTCCCCGGTCTCCCCGTCCCCGAGGTGCTGCGGCTGGCCACCGCGCACGGGTATCACGGGATCGAGCTGCGCGCGCACCCCGAGGAAGCCGTGCATCCCGGGATCGACGCGGACCAACGGGCCGACGTCGTGAGCGAGTTCAAGGCCGCCGGGGTGGAGATCCTGGGACTGGCCGGGTACGCGCGCGTGGCCGCGCCCGGCGCCGACGAGCCCGTGATCGACGAGATCCGCACCCTCCTCGACCTCGCCCGCGACCTCGGCGCCCCCTACATCCGCGTCTTCCCCGGCGCGAGCCCGGAGCAGTCCCGCGCGGAGGCCGACGCCACCGCCGCCCGGCGGCTCGGCACGGCCGCGGAGTACGCCGCCGACCTCGGCGTACGGATTCTGCTGGAGACCCACGACTCGCACCGCACCGGCGCCGACGCGATCCGGATCCTCGGCCTGGTCGGCCACCGCAACGTCGGCTCGCTCTGGGACGTCATGCACACCTGGCTGGGCGGCGAGCAGCCCGGCGAGACCTACGCGGCACTCTCCCCCTACCTCGGATACGTCCAGGTCAAGGACATCGCCTCGGCCGAGGACACCACCCCGCTGCGGCTCGGCGCCGGCGTCCTGCCGCTCGCCGAGTGCGTCGAGATCCTCTCCCGGCACGGCTGGGACGGCTGGCTGTGCTGGGAGTACGAGAAGCGGTGGTACGAGGGGGCCGCGCCGCTTCCGGGGCTGCTCGGCCGGGGGCGCGACCATCTGGCGCACCTCCTGAACGACAGCGCGTGAGTAATTCGGTGGCCCGGGCGGGGGTCGCCGGATAACGTCCCGGGGTGCATCAGCCCACCCCGCCCCCGCTCGCGCTCTCATGAGCCTGTCCGACGCGCTGCTCGACGTACGGCCCCTGCGCACCTCCCCCGTCTTCCGGCGGCTGCTGTTCGGGCGCACGGTGTCCACGCTCGGCAGCTTCATGACCATGGTCACCGTCATGTACCAGGTCTGGGACATGACCCACAGCGCGTTCTGGAGCGGCGCGGTCGGCGTCGCGCAGGCGGTGCCGATGGTCGCCGTCAGCCTGTTCGCGGGCGCCTGGGCCGACCGTGTGGACCGCCGCCGGCTCTACCTCACGGGCACCGTCGGCTCGGCGGTGTGCTCCCTGCTGCTGGCCGTGCAGGGCCTCGCCGGGCGCGCGCCGGTGGCCGTGGTCCTCGTCCTGGTCGCGCTCCAGACGTCCTTCAGCGCGCTCGGCGCCCCGGCGGCAGGGGTGTTCGTACCCCGGCTGCTGCCCAAGGACCAGGTGGCCGCCGGTCTCGCCCTGCAACAGGTCACCGGCCAGGCGATGATGCTGGTCGGCCCGGCCGTCGCCGGTGTCGTCCTGGGCTGGTGGGGCATCGGCGTCTGCTACCTCCTGGACACCCTGAGCTTCGCCCTGTCCTTCTACGGCGCCTACGGCCTGCCCGCGCTGCGACCGGAGGGCGACACGTCCCGCCCCGGCGTGCACGGGGTCCTGGACGGCCTGCGCTTCCTGGTCGGCCACCGCGTGGTGCGCGGGGCGCTGCTCACGGATCTCGCGGCCTGTGTGCTCGCGATGCCCACCTCGCTGTTCCCCCTGGTCAACGAGGAACGCTTCGGCGGCGACCCCCGCACCCTCGGCCTGTTCCTGTCCGCGCTGGCCGTCGGCGGAGTCGCCGCGACCGCCTTCTCCGGCCCGGTGACCCGGCTGGCCCGGCCCGGCCCGGTGATGCTGTGCGCCTCCGCCGGCTGGGGTGCGGGCCTGTTCCTCTTCGGCCTGACGACCAGCGCCTGGGTGGGCCTCGGTCTGCTCGCCCTGGCCGGAGCGGCGGACGCCCTCGCCGTCCTGTCCCGCACGACCATCGTCCAGACCCGCACCCCCGACGCCCTGCTCGGCCGTGTCACGGCGGCCGAGACGATCGTCGGCCAGGCGGGCCCCCACCTCGGCAACCTGCGCGGCGGCCTGGTCGCGGGCTGGACCTCGGGGGCGACCGCGCTGATCGCCGGAGGGCTGATGTGCCTGGCGGCGGTGACGGCGGTCGGCGTCGGCACACCGGAGCTGCGCACCGCCGGTGCCGCCGAACCCGGGGAGCCCTCGGCTACGGCGCCTACCGGACCGTGAACTCGGCCTCCGGATCCAGGCACCAGTCCAGTACGGCCGGCCAGGAGCCGTAACCGGCGTCCAGGTCGAGGTGGGCGGCGCCGGGAAGGAGGTCGGTGGGGATGCCGAGCGGCTCACCGTAGGTCTCGCGTGCCCCCTCCGGGCAGTACGGGTCGTCGTCACCGGCGACCAGGCGGGTGGGGCCGGGGAGGGCGAAGTCCAGGGAGGGCGGGGCGAATTGGGCCACCTCGGGATACCCGGCGAGGACGGACGGGGACGGCGGGGCGACCAGCAGCACACGGTCCACGTCACCGGCCTTCACCAGCCCCCTCGCCACGGCGTGCAGCCACAGCACGGCGGAGGCGCTGTGCCCGACCACGACCTCCGGCCGCGCCGCGGCGAGGTGCCGGGAGAGCTCGCTCAGCCACACCTCCAGCTCCGGGTCGTCCGGGTCCGGCAGCTGCGGATACGTCACCTGGTGGCCGAGTCCGGTCAGCCGGTCGGCGAGCCAGTGCTGCCAGTGGTCCTTGGGACGGTGGTTCTGCCAGCCGTGGAGGATGAGGTAGGCGGTCATGGCACCGATCGTTTCCGATCCCCTCCCCTTCGGTCCAGTTAATCTTTCTCGATGGAACCGGTAAGCGAGACCTTCACCGTCGACCTGCGCCGTCTGACCGTCCTGCGGGAACTCCAGCGCCGGGGCAGCCTGGCGCGCACCGCCGAGGCCCTCCACCTCACCCCCTCCGCGGTCTCCCAGCAGATCGCCGCGCTGGCCCGTGAGGTGGGCGCGCCGCTGACCGAACGGGACGGCCGGGGCGTACGGCTCACCGGCCAGGCCCGGGTCCTGCTGGCGCACGCCGACCTGATCGCCGCCCAACTGGAGCGCGCCCGCGCCGACTTGGCGGCGTACGGCGAGGGCGGCCGCGGCTCGGTGACGATCGGCTGCTTCTCCAGCGGCATCCTCGGCCTGCTGCCGACGGCCCTGGGGGCGCTGGGCACGCGGATGCCGGACGTCCGCGTCGACGTCGTCGAGGCCGAGCCGCCGGACCTGTTCACCGCGCTGGACGGCGGCCAGGTGGACATCGCGGTGGCCGTGGACTTCGCGGCGGGCCCCCCGCACACGGACCGCCGCTACAGCCGGATCGACCTGCTCACCGACGTCATGGACCTGGTCGTGCCCAAGGACCACCGGCTGGCGGGGTGCGCCGGACGCGTCCCGTTGCGCGAACTGGCCGCCGACGCCTGGATCGTGGGCCATCCGCGCAGTTGTGTGGGGGCGGTGGCGCGTTCCGTGTGCGCCACCGCGGGGTTCACCCCGGACATCCGGCACGCCGTGAACGACTGGGCGGCGGTGGCCGCGCTGGTCGAGGCGGGCGCGGGGGTGGCGCTGATCCCGCGCCTGGTACGGCCGTTGTACGCGGGCCGCCGACTGGCGACCGTGACGACCGAGGGCGAGCCGCCGTCCCGCAACGTCTTCGCGGCGGTGCGGACGGGCTCGGAGGACGACCCGGTGCTGACTGTCGTACGCGAGGAACTGCGGCGCGCGGCCAGGGAGTCGGCGACCGTCCAGACCGGCTCGGGCCCGGACCGCTGAACCGCCCCCGGGCTCAGAGCGCGGGCTCTTTGCCCGCCCGGCGCGCCACGAACCGTCCCACCCGCTCCGCCAGCCGCGGCCGGATCTCCGGCCATTCCTCCGCCGTGATCGAGAAGATCGCCGAGTCGCGCAGCCGCCCTTCCTCCCCCGGCGCCCAGGAGCGCGACCAGTTGCGCAGGACGCCCTCGAAGCGGGCGCCGACGCTCGCGATGGCCGCGTGGGAGCGGGCGTTGCGGGCGTCGGTCTTCAGGTCGACGCGGGAGACGTCCCACTCCTCGAAGGCGTGCCGGAAGAGGAGGTACTTGGACTCGGCGTTCACGCCCGTGCCCTGCGCGGAGCGGGCCAGCCAGCTGAAGCCGATCTCGATGGCGTCGAGCCGGTCCGCCGCACGCCAACTGCGCGGCTCCCAGTAGGAGGTGGTGCCGACCACGCGTCCGGTCGCCGTCGAGATCTGCGCGTACGGGGCGAGCCTGCCGTCCGCCGCCCGGCCGAGCTGGGCGTCGATGTACCCCGGGACCTCGTCGGCGCGCGGCACCCAGGTGAACGCGTAGGTGTCCCGGTCCTCCTCGGCCGCCTCCGCCAGACCGGCGGCGTGCCGGTGCGCCAGCGGCTCCAGGCGCACCAGCTCGCCCTCCAGAAGCGGCCCTTCCAGCGTGAAACTCACTGCCCGATGTCCCTTCGCAGTTCGGCGAACGCCTCGTGGAAACCGGGGAAAGTCTTCCGGACGCATCCGGGGTCGTCGAACGAGATACCGGGCACGCGCAGGCCGGTGACCGCGAAGGACATGACGATGCGATGGTCGCCGTACGTCGTGATCTGCGCGCCCGTCCCGGGCAGACCCGGCTGGATCTCGATCCAGTCAGGGCCGACCGCGACCTGCGCACCCAGCCTCCGCAGGTTCTCCGCGCAGGCCTCCAGGCGGTCGCACTCCTTGACCCGCGTGTTCGCCACGTCCTCGATCCGGACCGGGCCGTCGGCGAAGGGGGCGATGGCCGCGAGGGTCGGCATGGTGTCGGAGATGTCCCGCATGTTGACGGTGAGGCCGCGGAGCCGGCCGGTGCCGCGGACGGTGGTGGCCTCGTCCGTCACCGACACGTCCGCGCCCATCCGCCGCAGGACCTCCACGAAACCCAGGTCGCCCTGGAGCGCGCCCGTCCCGAGGCCGGGGACGGTGACCTCGGCGCCCGGCGTGACGGCCGCCGCGGCGAAGAAGTAGCCGGCGGTGGAGGCGTCGGGCTCGATCGGGTACGTCGTCGCCCGGTAGCCGCCCGGCGGGACCACGAAGACGTTCCCCTCCCGGCCGACCTCGACCCCGAACGCCCGCATCATCGCGATCGTGATCTCCACGTACGGGACGGAGACCAGGTCCGTCACCCGGATCCGCAGGCCCTTCCGTGTCAGCGGACCCAGCAGAAGCAGGGCCGTCAGGTACTGGGACGACTGACCGGCGTCCAGCACCACCTCGCCGCCCTCGACACCGGACGCCCGCACGGTGAGCGGATGGTGGCCGTCGGCCCCCTCGTGCCGCAGGTCCACGCCCAGGTCGCGCAGGGCGCGGGACAGGGGCAGGAGGGGGCGGCGGCGCATCTGCTCCGAGGCGTCGAAGCGGAAGGTGCCGTGGCCCGCGGCGGCCAGGGTCGGCAGGAAACGGGCGGTCGTGGCGCCGTCCCGGCAGTAGACGTCGGCCTCCGCCACCGCGGGGCCCTCCGGCCGGCCGTCGACCTGCCAGGCGTCCGGGGTACGCCCGACCCGATAGCCGAGCCGGACCAGCCCCTCGGCGAACCCCTCCGTGTCGTCGGACCGGAGCGGTCGCGTGAGTGTCGTGACACCGTCGGCCGCCGCCGCCAGGAAGAGGGCGCGGGCGGTGATGGACTTGGAACCGGGGATGTCGACCGTGGGCATGGCCTCATGATCGGACGCCGGACGCCTGTGGCGCCGGGACGTCCACGGGATGGACCCGCGCTCTTCGCCCGGGCGTCACCGAGGCCAGTGCCACGCCGCCCACCAGGAGTGCCGCCGCGCACCAGCGCAGTCCGCTCACCTCCTCCCCCAGGAACAGGGCCGCCGAGGACATACCGAAGACGGGGACCAGCAACGAGAAGGGGGCGACCGTGGAGGCCGGGTGGTGGCGGAGGAGCCGGCCCCAGGCTCCGAAGCCGAAGACCGTCGTGACCCAGGCGACGTAGACGACCGTGCCGGCGCCCTGCCAGTCGAGGGCGCGCAGGGCGTCGTAGTCCCGGGTCGGGCCCTC
>JABFXD010000936.1 GCA_013361925.1 Streptomyces sp.
GGACCGGGGACGCCGGCGCCTGGGTGCACACGTCGGCGGCCGGGGACCCCGCCGTTCTGCCTTTCACCCATGTCCGTTCCTGTCTCTGTCCGGCCCGTCGTCGTTCACTTCGACTCCCCCAGCGTGTGGGGGCCGTCATCCGTCACACTGTCGACTCCCAGCTGCTGGGCGAGACGCTTGAGCCCCCGGTACGCGGCGGTGCGCACCGCGCCGGGCCGCTTGCCGAGGACGCGGGCGGCGGCGGGGCCGTCGAGGCCGACGACCACCCGCAGCAGCACGGCCTCGGCCTGGTCCCGCGGCAGTCCGCGCACCAGCTCCAGGGCGTACTCGGTGGAGAGCGACTCCAGCGCCTGGTCGTGCGTGCTGTGCGGGCCCGGCAGCTCCAGTACGTCCTGTTCGAGCGTCGCCGACCGGGGCCGTACCTTCTGCCGGCGCAGATGGTCCAGCGCCCGGTGCCGGGCGATCGTCGCCGACCAGCCCCGGAAGCCCGGCCCGTCGCCCTTGAACCGGCCGAGGTCGCGGGCGATCTCCAGCCAGGCGTCGGAGGCCACGTCCTCGGCGTCGTCGCCGACGATCCCCCGGAGGTAGCCGAGCAGCCCGGGCTGCACGATCCGGTACGCGACCGCGAAGGCGGCCTCGTCGCCGTCCTGGGCCCGCGCGACAGCCGCGCCGAGCTCGACGTCGTACGCCTGCACGCGGCGGGGTTCGCCTCCTCGACCCAAGAACTGTCCTCGTTCATCACGTTTCGCGGCGATCTCACACCGTCAGATGCGGTCGCCCTTGCGCAAGTCCTTCACGCACAACAGCGCCGGGCCGCGCGGAAGTGTCACTGCACGGCCGGGCCCGCCCTTCTCAGGCGGCGGTCCGCCGGACCCGCCCGTGCAGGGTGAGATAGAAGGTCTGCAGGGAGTCCTCGGGGCCGCCCGACGCGAAGCGGTTGAGGACCTTGCCGAGCGGGTTCCAGACCCGGCCGTCGGGCATCCGGACGCCGACCTCCTGGCCGAAGTACGTGCGCTGCAACTCGTCGAGGTCGACCCACACGGCGCCCGCCCGGCGCACCAGCACCTCACCGACGTAGGCACCGAGACCCGCCAGCGGCTCGCGCGCCCGGTCCTGGTCGGCGCCGCCCTTGCGCAGTCCGTCGATCAGGAAGTCGACGACGCGCAGGCTGGCCACCGAGTAGTCCAGCGGCAGCCGGCCGCGCGCCGTGACCCGGGTCACGAACTCCGCCGCCTGTCCCCGCATCCCGCCCGCGCAGCTGACACGTTCGGCCTGCTTCCCCATGAGCCCCCACCCCATTCGCTCGGCTCTCCCGCTGTTCCAGCGGATGCCGTCCCCCGAACATCACGGGGCGCGGGCGTGGCGATTCCCACACAGGAAAACCCCGGCCGCCGTACAACCCTTTCGGCCAGTGATGTTTGGCCAGAGCCATGCGCTGTGTGTATGTGCTGCCCAAGTGGCAGGTGATGCGACCGAGTTCATTTCACAGGGGTGGGGTAGTTGAGTCCTCGCAGGAGCCGTGCGTACCGACCGATCGGTCTCAGGAGACGGGCCTGGCTGACCGCCGGGGCCGTCGTACTGAGCGGCGCGGGCATCGTGACGTACGCGATGGCGGACCAGGGCGCGCAGTCCGACGGCAGGGCGGGCAGCCGCAAGCCCGCCGTCCACACACTGAAGCTCCAGAGCGAGGGCGCGGGCCGCAAGGGCCTCGCCAAGCGCGGCACCGAGCGATTCAGCGCGGTCCTGCTGACCTGGGACGACGCCGAGGCCAGGGCGAAGGGCCGGCCCGAGGTGCGGACCCGGGACCTGGAGACCGGCAAGTGGTCCGGCTGGCAGAAGCTGACCGTCGACCCCAGCCAGGCCGACGGCGCCGAGGGCGAGCGGGCGGCGCTGCGCGGCGGTACGGAGTCGCTGTGGACCGGCGACTCGGACGGCGTCGAGGTGCGGGTCGTCAACGCCGACGGCACCGAGGCGGGCGGCCAGCCGGCCGGGATGGACGTCAAGCTGCTGGACCCGGG